>NZ_JBJIAO010000006.1:0-237521 GCF_045310825.1 Mycobacterium sp. SMC-21
GTCGGCCTTCTGCCAGCACCGCGTTGTTGGCGGTGTTCCACGACACCGCGAGCGCTTCGGCGATGCGAGCCACGGATAGATGCTGGCAGACAATGGCTTCCAGCGCCCACCGCAGAGCACGCCGCGACAGCTTGGCACGTGGTTCGGCCATCCTGGTGGTGTCTTGTCGCCACACGTGGGCGCAGCCGGCGCACCGGTAGCGACGGATGGTCACCAGCAGTGTGGTGGGGCGCCACCCGAACGGCTCATGGGCCAGAGTACGGGTGAGGCTGTCGCGTGGGATGCCTTCTTCGCCGCAGCGACGACACCACCGGTCCTCGTCGGTCACCCGGCACGCCAGCACAGCACGGCCGGGCTCAAGGCGTTGTCCGGTCACCTGCAGCCCAAGTTCGTCGAGGCGGCAGAAAGTCGTCAGGTCAGCGCAGGCGAAGCCCGCCCGACCGGTAGCGTCAGGCACGTCGAGGTCTTTCGGATGAGGAGTGTAGGAACCCTCATTTTCGAGAGACCTCGACCTCTATCCCGGCAACGACGCGCCAACCACCTCTACACCCTCATCTGTGAAGAGCCGCATTTCTTTCCCTTCCGGGACGGCAACGTCGTGGTGGCCCCGATGTTGCGGGGTCCGAAGTCGTACAGGTCCAGTTCGCCCACATGGTCGGAAACCGCAACATTCACGGGCCGGACGTGGTCGGCGAGATCGGGGTTACTTTCCAGATTGCGCAACATCTTTCGGTAGATGTGGGGTGCCGCCTCGATGGCGACGACGTCGGCCCGCGTCGCCGCGAGCAGGGAGTCGTAGCCGATGTTCGCGCCGATGTCGACGAACAGATCTCCCGGCGTTAGGCTGCTTTCGATGATGCGCGAAATGGCGGGTTCCCACACGCCGTAGTTGATGATGCTCCGCTGAATTGAATCGACGGGGTCGCAATGAATGGTCGCCCCGTAATAGGTGGTCGCGTCGCGTGGTTTTCTGAGCCCGAGCTGGTACCAGTCGAGAATGCCACCCCCGATCCATCCCGGGAGTGGCCGCAATGCGTCAGCGAATTTCCGGAGCTCCATGGCGATCGAATGTCCTGTTCTTCAGAGTCGCGGTGCGGGCGAATCTGGTCGCCGCACAGAACATCGACCCCGAACTCCCCCGCCGGACGTCAGGAATTCAATCAGGTTTATTGACGAGAAAGTTCAATTTCTCGGAAATTCGACAGCGGCTCAGCCGAAGAAGCCGCGGTGCTGTACCGCTCCGGCGGCCTCGAAGGCCGTCGTCATCTGGCAGGCGTCACAGGTGGCCGCGTAACCGCACTCCGGGCACGGTTCGACCTCGTCGGACTCCCGGCGGGCCTTGCGCTCGGCCAGCAGCCGTTCGGTGGCAGCCGCGGCCTCTGCTTCCTCGGCCTCTTCCCGCTTGCGCCGCGGCGACTTGGACGGCCACCAGTTGGCGTCACCGAGCAGCGCCGCGGTCGCCGGCACGGTCACCGTACGGACGATGAACGTGTCCAGCAGCAGGCCGACACCGATGATGAAGCCGAGCTGTACGGCGCCCAGGATGCTACTGACGGTCATCGCGAGCATCGACGCCGCGAAGATCAGGCCGGCAGAGGTGATGACGCCGCCGGTCGCGGCGACCGTTTTCACGATCGCCGAGCGCACGCCCCATTTCGCTTCGTCACGTATTCGGGATATCAGCAGCAGGTTGTAGTCGGCGCCGACCGCCACCAGCACCAGGAAGGCGATACCCGGCACACTCCACGAGATGTCGTAGCCCAATATGAACTGGAAGAACACCACGCCGATGCCCAGCGCCGAACCGTACGACAGCACCACCGACAGCACCAGGTAGAGCGGTGCCACGACGGACCGCAGCAGCTGCACCAGGATCAGGAACACCACGATCAGCGTCACGATGACGATGTACTGGATGTCGCTGTTGTAGTAGTCGCGGATGTCGCGGTTCACCGCGGACAGACCGACCATCGACACCTTGGCGTCGGACAGCGTCGTGTTGGGCAGTGCTGTCTGTGCCGCCTTCACGATCGCGTTGGTCTGGTCCATGGCTTCCGTGCCGAACGGGTTCAGCGCCGTCTGCACCAGGTAGCGCACCGTGTGGCCGTCCGGGGACACGAACAGCGTCGCGGCCTTCTCGAACTCGTTGCGGCTCAGGATCTCCGGTGGCACGTAGAAACCGGCCATCTGCGGGGTGTTGGCGTCGCGGCGCATACCGAGCAGGAACGACGAGGCCTGGTTCAGGCCACCGCCCATGCCGCGGACCTGGTCGACCAGCAGCTTCACACCGTCGGCGAGCTGCTTGCTCGAGTCGGCCAGCAGGTTGACGCCGTCGACCGCCTGCTGCAGCCGCCGCTCCAGGTCCGCGGTGTCGTACAGGCGCAGCTGCTTGAGCAGGCTGGTGATGCTCTCGATGTTGGTGCCCATCCCGCGGACCTTGTCGTCCATCCCGGGGTCGCTCTTGTACTGCTGCAGCATGTGGCCGAGGTTGATGACCTTCTGCACGGTCTCGGGGTCGTTGCCCTCGTTGACGTTCTGCAGACCGATCTTCAGGTCGTTGCACGCCGGGTAGTAGTTGCAGAACGGCGTCGCGTTCAGTGTCTCGAGCGCTTTCCCGGACCACTTGTAGACATCGCCGACGCGGACCAGCTGCCCACCGACGGCGTCGCCCAGCGACGTCATCTGGGACACCATCTTGGCCGACTTGTCGAGATCGTCCAGCGTCTTCGAGCCGCCGTACTGCTTCTGCAGCGCCGACATCTGGGTCAGCATCTGCCGCACCGGGCCGATGCCGCCGAGCACCTGCGTACGGATCTGGTTGAGCGCATCGGCGAGCTGGTACTCGCCGTCGACCAGCTTCTGCAGCAGCGCGTCATTGCCGTTGATGAGGTTCGAGGCGTCCTTGAGCTTGCTGCCGACCTCACCGGCCTGGTAGGTCGCCTTGGCCTGCTCCAGGACGTCACCGGTGGGACGCGTGATACCGCGGACGGCGTCGATGTGCGGCAGCTGCGCGACGCGCTGCGCCATCTGCTCCATGTCGGCGAGCGACTTCGGGGCACGAAGGTCACGCGGCGACTGGATCAGGATGAACTGCTGCATCGTCGTACTGATCGGGAAGTGCTTGTTCAGCGCCGTGTAGGCGACGTTGCTCGCCGCGTCCGGGTCGAGGTCTTTGCGGTTGTCGTAGTTGTAGCGGACCATCGTCGCGCAGCCGGCGAGTGCCAGCAGCACCGCGAGGCTGCCGGCCAGGTGGGTCACCGGGCGGCGCACGATGTTGACGCCGGACCGACGCCAGAACTTGCCCGTCATGTCCTTGCGCGGCTTGATCCAGCCACGGCGGCCGACCAGGACGATCAGCGCCGGCAGCATCGTCACGGACGCGAGGAAGCCGACCAGCACGGTCACGGCCAGCGCCGGGCCGATGGTGGCGAACACCCCGAGCGTGGCGAACGAGAGCGCCAGGAACGTGATCGCGACGGTGCCGGCCGAGCCGGCGATGACTTCACCGATCGAGGTGAGCGCCGATACCAGCGCCTGATCGGTGGCGACGCCTTGTCTGATGAACTCCTGATATCGACTGAACAGGAATATGGCGTAGTCGGTCCCGGCACCCATCATCATGCCGGTCATCAGCACCAGGGTCTGCGGTCCCACCGCGAGACCCAATAGTCCCAGTCCCGCCACCAATTGTTGCGCCACGATGAGCGAGACACCGATGGTGACGAGCGGCAGCAACATCGCGACCACGCTGCGGTACACGATGATCAGGATCGAGAAGACGAGGATGCCGGTGGCCGTCTCGATCATGTGCTGATCGCGGGCACCGATGTCGTTGATGTCCTGGAAGGTGGCCGACGCACCCACGATGTTCAGCGTCAGGTCGCTGCCCTTGACCACCTCTTCGATGGTCTTCTTGGCATTGCGGTACGCCAGCTGGCCGGGACCGGTGCCCATGCTGCCGACGAGGCTGACGGGCAGCTGCACCGCTTTGCCGTCCTTGCTGGCCATCACCTGGCGCAGCTCGGGGATGTGGATGAAGTCCTGCGTGGACCGGACGTTGGTCTTGTCGGCGTTCAGCTTGTCGACCAGGCGCCGGTAGACCTCTTCGTCTTCCTTGCTGAAGCCCTTGTCGTTGGTCAGCAGGACCACCGCGATGTTGCCGGCGTCCGCCTCGCGGAACGCGTTCTTCATCGCGTTGCTGGCGATCAGCGTCGACGAATCGGGCGGCAGGAACGGCGGCGGGCGGCGGCTGGCCACGTCGACCAACGTCGGAAGAGCGAGAAAAAGAACGATTGCGATGCCGACCCAGGACGCCAAAACCACGACGGGACGCCGCACCACGAACTTGCCGAGTGCGGCGAAACCCGCATGTGCCAAAGCACCGCTTGGCCTGGCACGTTTCAGCATCCCCGACAGGCTACACGCCGCAAACGGATCTGATGCACCGACCGGCACCCCAATATCGACGCCGCCAAAGAGCCGCATTGCTGTCGCCATGCTGTAATCGGGTGTGCCACTGATGAAGTCACCCACCCCCCGCCGTGCCTACGGGCATCCGGCGCCCTCGTTGCCATTCATGCCCCAGCAATGCGGAGATCAGCGGCAGACCGTTATGCTTGGCGTCCTGTGAAGTTTGCTATCGCCATTCATGGCACGCGTGGAGACATCGAGCCCAGCGGCGCCGTGGCCAGAGAATTGCTGCGCCGCGGCCACGAAGTTCGCATGGCGGTGCCGCCGAATCTGGTTTCGTTCGTCGCCTCGGCGGGCCTTCCCGAGCCTGCCAGCTACGGCGTGGATTCTCAGCAGCAACTGGATGCCGACATCTTTCGTGACCACTTGAGCATCAAGAACCCCGTGAGTGTCGTCCGCGAACTCCGGGACTACATGACGCAGGGCTGGCAGGACATGAGTGCCACTCTCACGGAGGTCGCCGCGGACGCGGATCTGCTGCTCGCGGGGACCACCTATCAGGAGGTGGCCGCCAACGTCGCCGAGCATTTCGACATCCCGCTGGCCGCGCTGCACTACTTCCCGTTCCGCCCCAACAGCCAGGTGCTGCCGGTACCGCTGCCGCTGCCGCTGATCCGCCGCGGCTTCGCCGTCGGCGAGTGGTTCCACTGGCGCATGCTCAAGGAGGCCGAGGACATCCAGCGGCGCACCCTGGGCCTGCCGCCGGCCACCGTGCGGGCGGTCCGGCGCATCGAGGACCGTGGGGCCCTGGAAATCCAGGCCTACGACGAGGTGCTGTTCCCCGGCCTGGCGGCCGAATACGGCGACGCCAAGCCCCTCGTCGGGTCCATGTCGATGGAGCTGCAGACCGACACCGACGCCGACGTGATGGCGTGGATCGCAAATGGCAAGCCGCCCATCTATTTCGGCTTCGGCAGTATGCCGGTGGAATCCCCCGCCGAGGCCATCGCGATGATCGACGCGGTGTGTGCCGAGCTCGGCGAGCGGGCGCTGATCAGCTCGGGCGTCTGGGATCTGCCGGACACCACCACACTGGGCGACCACGTGAAGCTGGTCGGTGCCGTCAACCACGCCGCGGTGTTCCCGCTGTGCCGGGCCCTGGTCCACCACGGCGGCGCCGGTACCACCGCGGCCGGGCTGCGTGCCGGCGTGCCGACGGTGGTGCTGTGGGTCAGTGCCGACCAGCCGGTGTGGGCCGGGCAGGTCAAGAAGCTGCGGCTGGGCGCATCACGCCGGTTCTCGAAGACCACGCCGGCGTCGCTGAAGTCCGCGCTGCGCACCGCGCTGCAGCCGGAGTGCGCCGAGCGGGTGCGGGCCGCTGCCGCGCGCATGACGAAGCCCGCGGACAGCGTCGCACGCACCGCGGATCTGCTGGAAAAGGCCGCCCAGGCCCGTTAGGGGCCTGGGCGGGACCGCCCGTCAGTAGATGGTCAGCGGCGTGAGGTCGAATTCCTCGAGCGTCTCGCGGACGAGTTCACGCAGCATGGCCCGGCTGTTCTCGGCCCCCACCTGGTAGCCGACGATGCCGAGGTTCACCCGGCCGTTGTAGCGGCCGGACGCGACCACCAGCAGGCCACCGGGCCGCTCGATGTCGGCCCGCTTGACCTTCTGCTCGACGCCCCAGCAGTTCAGGAACGTCGCCTGGTTGACGCCGTCCGGGCGGCACATCAGGTCCGGCAGCTCGGCGAAGTTGGAGCACGTCACCGGCATGTCGCCGAGCACCAGGTCGGCCGTCTTGTTCACCGCGCGCAGCGGGATGAACGGCGTCAGCGGCAGCAGGATGAACGACTCGTCCGGCTGCTCCTTGGCCGTCGACAGGGACGTACGCAGCGCGCCCCGCAGATCCGTCAGGTCCTTGGCGACGTGCGTCGGATCGACGGTGAGATTGGCGAACGCCATGGCGTTGGCCCGGGTGTCCTCCATCGAGGTCCGGTCGTTGACGGCCACCATGAGCGCAATGTTGTTGTCGTGCTTGCGATGCCGTTCCATCCGCACACCGAGCCGGGCGGCGAATGCCGCCGCCAGGGAGTAGGTGTTGCCGCCGAGCGTGGCGCACTTGGCGTCCCACTGCTCGACGTCGATGTGGGTGCCGGCGAACGGCAGCAGCACGTACTCGTCGGGGTTGCCTGCCGTCACCGCGGGCCGGGTGTCACCGGACTTGGAGATTTCGTGACGCCGGCGGTGCAACATCTTGGCGGCGGCCACCACCGTGCGCCGGACCTCCGGCCAGTCCCGCCGCGCCTGACGCAGGTCGGCGCGCAGACCCTGCCAGCGCGTACGGGAGCCCGGCTGCGCGTAACCCAGATCGCGGCCCTGCCCGAGCACCGACTCCATGATCGCGGCCACCGCACCGGTGCCGTCGATCAGGCAGTGCGACAGCGCCAGCGCGACACCCGTCGAACCGTCGCTGAACTTCTGGACGCCCAGGTGCCAGCCGGGACCGTGCTCCGGGTCGATCGGGACCTGCGACCGCTCCTCCAGCCAGTCGGTCAGTTCCGAACGCGGGCGGGCGGTTTCGACGATGTCCAGCGGGCGCTCGACGGCCGGCGCGGCCACCCAGCGGGCCCGGCCGAACGGCAGCGGCGAGCGCTCGATGCGCCGGGCCGCCAGGCTCCGGCCGAAGTTATCGTGGAAGCGGCGCAGGCCATCGAGGTCGACGGGTCCTTCGTAGAACCACAGCGCCAGCATGACCTGGACCCGACCGCTGGCCCGGTACGACAGGAAGGTCGCCTCGTCCATGTAGTCCAGACGGTCCTGCGGACGGTCCAGTTCCGGGGGCAGCTTGGCGAACCGGCCGCGGCCGGTTCCGTTCGACCGGGTATCAGTGGACAAAATAGACCTGGCCCTTCACTTCGGTTATTCGGTTGTCGAACTTGGGATTACGCGGACTATTCGTAGACCGCGGAGAGGCCGAACTCGGCCAGCGTCGCTTCCACGTGCGCACGCAACGTCGCCTTGGTGTTCTCGGCGCCCGGCTGATAGCCGATGACCGCCATCGACACCCGGCCGATCAGCTGCATCGAGATGACGGTGAGGATGCCCTTGCGGTGCTCCATGACCGCACGCGGCACCTGACCGTCGACCCCGCGGGCCATGACGTACTCGGCGGGCGTCCCGTCGACACGCGCCAGATCGTCCGGCAGCACACCGAGGTTCGAGCAGAACACCGGGAGCTCACCGAACCCGACCGCGATGTCCGCGGCCTGGATGACGGCCCGCTTCGGGATGAACGGCGTCAGCGGCAGCAGCTCCAACTTCTCGTCGGGCTCCTCGCGCATCTTGCGCAGGGCTTCCTTGATGACCGCCCGCGTCTCCGTCAGATCCTCGGCGACGCCCTTCGGGTTGACGCGGGCATCACCGATCAGCACCGCATTGGCACGGGTGTCCTCGAGCGTGCGGTCGTTGATCGGCACCACCAGCGGCACCACGCCCTCGGCCTCGCTGAACCGGCCCATCCGCTCGGACAACCGCGCCGCGAACCCGGCGATCAGCGCGTAGCTGTTCCCGCCGAGCGCCTTGGCGCGCGCGTCGAACTCCGCGGCGTCGATGAACGCCCAGATCGCCGGCACCAGCAGGTTTTCCTTGGCGCTGGCCTCATCAAGATGGGCTGCCGCCGACTTTCCGGAACGCCGCAGCTCGCTGCGCTTCTGGTAAGCCTGTTTGGCCGCCGACTTGATCGAGCGCCCGAGTTCGGGCAGGTCACGGAAGGTCTGGCGGAAATCGGCACGCAACGCCTGCCATGACGACCTGGTCCGCGGCTGCGGCAGACCGAGGTCGCGCAGCTGGCCCGTCACCGACTCGAACACCGTCAGCATGGCACCGCCGCCGTCGCCGATGCAGTGTGAACCGAGGAGGCTGACGACCGTGGCGCCGTCGTCGAGCGGCTGCACACCCATGTGCCAGGCCGGGCCGAACTCCGGGTCGACGGGGATCTGCGCATGCTCGTCGAGGAAGTCGCCGAGCTCGGCCCGCGGACGCACGGTCTCGTACACCCGCAGCGGCGCCGGCGGCCCCAGCGATGACACCCACCGGTGCCGGCCGAACGGCAGGATCGACGGCTCGATGCGCCGACCGGCCAGGCCGTGACCGAAGTTGTAGTGGAACCGGCGCAGGCCCTCCATGTCGACGGGATGCTCGTACACCCAGACGCACTGCATGACAGCGGCCTGGCCGGTGGCCCGCAGGCCGAGGAACATCGCCTGGTCGACGTAGTCGAGCACGCGGCTCTCATCACCGTCGTTGTTGTCTGCCAACCAGCGGCGCAACAAAGGCACGCGCGGCGGGCGCGTGGAGGTCGTCACAACTCAGCCCTTCACAGCTCGAATCAGTTCGCTGCGGCAACCGTTGTGGCGCAAGGCTTCCGAACGTCCCGCACCAGAACCGCCGTCGGCGACCCGCAGGTACACCGCGCGCATCGCGTGCAGGTACTTGTCCACCGATTCACGGGCGATGGGGTTGTCCGGGTAGGCGATGGTGACCGAGGTTTCCTTCTCGGAACGGTTCACCCAGATGCCGATCTGGTACGCCGAGCGGGCGTCGCTGTAGACGCGGCCGTTGAGCCGTTCCCACTCGTTCATGATCGCCGGCGACAGCGGCGGCAGGTTGGTGTCGAGGTACGACACCATCGGCACGCCCGGGTCGGCCTTGCGAATGCCCGGCACCTTGCCCTCGGCCAGTTCGAGCACGCGCTCGAACGGGACGTGTGCCAGGTCCATGCCGGCGTCGAACGCCTTCTGCATGGCGCGGGCGGTGTCGCCGAACGACTCCGGCACCACCGGGACGCTGATCGGCACGACGCCGGTGAACCAGCCCGTCGTCATGAACTCGGCCGGGGTGCGGCGCGTCGTGGTCGGGGTGATGACGTTGTAGATCGGCCGGCCGGTCAGCTCGTGCTCGGCGAGCGCCGCGCACGCGATGACGCCACCGATCACGCGGGCACCCGCGGACAGGCAGGCCGACTCGAACCGCTCGGACTGGTGCTTGTCCATCAGCCGGACGGTCAGCATCTCGCCCCCGCACGGCACCGACGGGTCGCCGAGCGGCAGCGGGAAGCACGGCAGCGTGCCGTCGTTGGCCTGGGCGAACTTGATCCAGTCCTTGACCTCCGGCGACTCCAGCGTCAGCGACGAGGTGAACTCCGCCTGCTTGACGCAGTAGTCGTCGTAGCTGCCGGCGTCGGCCAGCGGGATCGGCGGGGCGCCACTGACCAGGGCCGCGTACATCAGGTGAATCTCGACGAGCACCAGCCCCATCAGCAGTGCATCGGTGTGCACGTGGTCGATGCTGAAGTAGAAGGTGAAGTGGTCGTCGCGCTGGATGATGCCGAAGTGGAAGCAGTCCCACTGCAGCGGATCGGGCGTCGCCAGCACGTGGTCACGCCACTGCTGCGCGTTCATCTCGCCGTGCTCGGTGGCCACCAGCTTGATGTCGCGCGGGCTCTTGGCCGTCCGGCGGACGACGACGTCGTCTTCCGTCAGCTCGAACCAGCTGTGGAACGTGTCGTGCCGGCGCACGTAGGCGTTGATGACGTGCGTCATGGCCCGGACGTCGCACTTACCCGGCATGTCCCATGCGGCGATGTTCAACCGGGCCATGTCCGTGCCGTTGCGCTCGTGCGAACGGAACGCGCGGATGTGCTGGCTCTGCTGGTAGCTGACCGGTATCGAGCTGACCGGTGCGTTGCGCAACTTGGCAAGCGACGCAGACGAAGGGTTCCAGGAAGTCAGAACACCCGAGGAACCCATCCAGTCATGGATGGTCCTAATCGCAACCATGCTCACTCTCCTGTGCTTCGGTGAATTCAGCGCGCGGCTTCTGTGACGCCCTACTCTGACCCGTCATGTCGAAATCGCCGTCGAAATCGCCTCCCCCAGGCGTTCTGCCAGTGCTCGGACATTCGTGATGTCCGACGAACCGATCCGGACTCCCGTCTCGGCTTCGATACGGGTCCGCAGTTCCAGCGCCCCGAGCGAATCGAGGCCGTACTCGGCCAACGGACGGTCGGGATCGACAGATCGCCTAAGTATCATAGACATAGCGTCGGTGATCAGGCGCCTCAGACGAGCGGGCCGCTCCTCCTCCGACAGCGCGTGGAACTCGGCGAGGAATTCGCTGGTGCCCGCGCCGCCGCGCCCGATGTTGGCGAACGACTCGGCAAACTTGCTGGTCTGAGCGAAAGCCACCAGCCAGTCGGCCCCGGCCACCGGTGCGTAGCCGGTGTAGGCGCGGTCATGGCGGATGATCGCGTCGAACGCGAACGCGCCGTCCTCCGGATCGATCGCCATGGCCTCGTCGGCGGCCATGCCCTGCCCGGCGCCGATCTTGGCCCAGGCACCCCAGGCGATGACCGTCGCCGGCAGCCCCTGTGCGCGGCGCCACTGGGTGAACGCGTCCAGCCAGCTGTTCGCCGCTGCGTACGCGCCCTGTCCGGGCGAGCCCACCATGGCGGCGGCCGACGAGAACGAGCAGAACCAGTCCAGTTCGGACCCTGCCGTCGCCTCGTGCAGGTGCCACGCGCCGTACACCTTGGGAGCCCAGTCGCGCTCGATCAGCTCGTCGGTGATGTTCGGCAGCGTCGCGTCCTCGACCACCGCGGCGCCGTGCAGCACGCCGCGCAGCGGCTTGCCGGTCGACTCGGCAGCGGCCACCAGGCGCGCGGCGGTGTCGGCGGCAGCGATGTCGCCCAGCACCACCTCGACCTCGGCGCCCTTACTGCGGACGGCCTCGATGGCCTTCGCGGTCGCCGCACTCGGCTCCGAACGCGCGTTGAGCACGATGCGTCCGCAACCACCGGCGGCCAGCTTCGCGGCCAGGAACAGGCCCAGGCCACTCAGACCACCGGTGACGATGTAGGAGCCGTCGGCCCGGTACACCGGCGCCTGCTCCGGCGACAGCACCGCCTCGAACTCCCCGGTGTGCGGGATGTCGAGCACGAGCTTGCCGGTGTGGCCGGCCGCGCCCATCACGCGGATGGCGGTGGCGGCGTCGCTCAGCGGGTAGTGCGTGGTGTCCGGCACCGGCAGCACGCCGTCGGCGATCTGTCCGAAGATCGTCTCCAGCATGCCGCGCGTGACATCGGGGTTGGTCAACGTCAGCAGCGCCAGGTCGAGCGCGTAGAACGACAGGTTCCGGCGGAACGGGAACAGGCCCATCCGGGTGTCGCCGTAGATGTCGCGCTTGCCGATCTCGACGAACCGGCCACCGAAGGTCAGCAGCTCGACGCCGGCCTTCTGCGCCGCACCCGGCAGCGAGTTGAGCACGACGTCGACGCCGTAGCCGTCGGTGTCGCGCCGGATCTCCTCGGCGAACGCCGTGCTGCGGGAATCGTAGACGTGCTGAATTCCCCAGCTGCGCAACAGGTTTCGACGGTCGTCACTACCCGCGGTGGCGTAGATGTCGGCGCCCGCGGCCCGCGCGATGGCGATGGCGGCCTGGCCCACACCACCGGTGGCGGAGTGGATCAGCACCTTGTCGCCGGCCTGAATCCGGGCCAGGTTGTGCAGGCCGTACCAGGCGGTGGCGTGCGCACTGGGCACCGCCGCCGCGCTGCCCCCGGGCAGGTCGTCCGGAATCTTCACGGCCAGGTTCGCGTCACAGGTGACGAACGTCTTCCAGGCGCCGGTCAGCGAGATGCCCGCCACCCGGTCACCGATCTGGTGGTCACCGACCCCCGGACCGACGGCGGTGACGACACCGGCGAAGTCCGCACCCGGCTGTGGCAGCCGGCCCTCGAAGCTCGGGTACCGGCCGTAGGCGACCAGCACGTCGGCGAAGTTGAGGTTCGACGCCGCGACCGACACCTCGATCTGGCCCGGTCCCGGCGCGACCCGCTCGTACGCGGCCAGTTCCGCCGACGACAGGTCACCGGGGGTCCGGATCTGCAGCTGCACACCGTCGGTTTCAGGCCGCACGACGGCGGTGCGGCGTTCCTCGGGCTGCAGCTGGCTCAGGTTCAGGCGCGCGGTGAACCACTCGCCCGACCGCCATGCGGTCTCGTCCTCTTCGGAACCCGACAGCAGCTCCGCGGCGACGTGCGCCACGTCGGCCTGCACGTCCAGGTCGATCTGGGTCGGCCGCATCGCCGGGTACTCCATGCCGATGGCCCGCATGAAGCCGCGGATGCCGCCCTGCTCCAGGTTGGCCACGTCGCCCGGCGCCACGGTGCGAGCACCCCGGGTGAGCACGTACAGCCGCGCCGGCTGACCCGGCACGTCCGGCAGACCCCGCACGATGTGGACGAGCTGCTCGACCTGGGCCACACCGCGCTGCGCGGTGGCCACGGAAGCCGAAGCCGCCGAGCCCTCGGGCGCACCCGTGACGATGACGACGCCCTTGAACGGCTTGGCCGTCAGCGTCGCCTGCAGCGACTCGAGGTTCGAGGCGTGGTCGGCGTCGGCCGGCCACGCCATGGTGGAGACGTCGGCCTCGTCGGACTGCAGCACCTCGGACAGCTTCTCGGTCAGGCTGTCCGCGTCGGCGGCGGCCGAGATCAGCAGCCAGCGGCCCGGATCGACCACGTTGGCCACCGGGGCGTCCTGGCTGCGCCATTCGATGTTCAGCAGGCGCTCGTTGAGGAGCCGCTCGCGCTGGCCCTCCTCCGACACTCCGGTGCCGAGCCGCAGGCCGCTCACCGCGAGCAGCACCGCACCGTTTTCGTCGAGCACGTCGATGTCGGCTTCGACCGCGGTCGGCGAGAGGCTGACGAGCTTGACGTAGCAGTAGTGCGCGTTGCGGGTCGACTCGTAGGCCCGCAGCTTGCCGACGCCCAGCGGCAGCATCAGCGCGCCGGTGGTGTCGCCGTGCAGATCGGGATGCGCGGCCACCGCCTGGAAGCAGGCGTCGAGCAGCGCCGGGTGCACGGTGTAGGCGCTCTGCTGCGACCGGATGGCACCGGGCAGCGCGACCGCGGCGAGCACCGTGGTGCCCGCGGTCGTGTGGGCCGCCGTCAGGCCCGAGAACGCCGGGCCGTACTGGATGCCGCGATCGGCGAACCAGGCCCGCAGGTCGCCACCGTCGACGTCCTCGGTGTGGGCGGCGACCAGCTTGGCCAGGTTGTAGGCCGGCCGGGCCGCATCATCGTCGATGGCGTGCAGCGTCGCAGCGGCACGGCGCACCTGCTCGCCGTCCTGGTAGGTCTCGACGAGGAAGTCGATGTCGCCCGACGGGACCGCCGTGGCGACCGCCGATACGGCGGTCTCCTCCTCGAGCAGCAGCATCGCCTCGAAGGTGACGTTGCGTACCTCGGAGGCCTCGCCCAGCACCTCGCGAGCGGCGCCGAGCGCCATCTCGCAGTACGCCGCACCCGGCAGCGCCGCGACGTTGTGGACCTGGTGGTCACCCAGCCACGGCTGCATGCCGGTGCCCACGTCGGACTGCCAGACGTGCCGCTCGGGCTCCTCCGGGAGCCGCACGTGCGCACCCAGCAGCGGGTGCACCGCCAGCGATGCCCCGCCGGGCGCCTGCTCGTGCGGGTCCCGCGTCAGGATCAGGTGGTTGCGGGTCCAGGTCGGCAGCGGCACGTCGACCAGCACGCCGTCCGGGTAGATCACCGAGAAGTCGATGGCGGCGCCGGCCGTGTGCAGGTCGGCGACGACGTCGCGCAGACCATTCGGCACGTCCTGCTCGCGACGCATCGCGGCCAGCGCGGCGATGCCGATGTCCTGGCTTGCGGCGTTCTGGTTGACGGCGTGCACCAGCAGCGGGTGCGGGGCCAGCTCGATGAACACCCGGAAGCCGTCGTCGAGGGCGGCCTGCACGGCGGCACCGAAGCGCACGGTGTGGCGGAGGTTGTCCACCCAGTAGTCCGCGTCGTAGTCCGCGGGGTCGCGCGGGTCGTACTGCGTCGCCGAGTAGTACGGCACCGCCGGCTCGTCGGGCTCGAGGTCCTCGAGTGCGTCGGCCAGCTCGTCCAGGATCGGGTCGACCTGCGGGGTGTGCGACGCGACGTCGACGGCGACCTCACGTGCCATGACGCCGCGCTCGTCCCATTCCTTGACCAGCGCGCGGATAGCGTCCTTGTCACCACCGACGACGGTGGACTGCGGCGAGGCGACGACCGCCAGCACGACGTCGCTGACGCCCTTGGCACCGAGCTCGGAAAGCACCTGCTGGGCGGGCAGCTCCACCGATGCCATGGCGCCCGAGCCGGACACCTTGAGCATCAGGTTCGAGCGGCGGCAGATCACCTTCACACCGTCGGCCAGCGACAGCGCACCGGAGACGACGGCGGCGGCCGACTCACCCATCGAGTGGCCGATGACCGCGCCGGGCTGCACACCGTAGGACCGCAGGGTGGCGGCGAGCGCCACCTGGATCGCGAACACGGCGGGCTGGATGCGGTCGATACCGGTCACCGTCTCACCGGCGGTGATGGCCTCGGTGATCGAGAAGCCCGACTCCGCTTCGATGAGCGGTTCGATCTCGGCGATGGCCGCGGCGAACGCGGGCTCGGCGGCCAGCAGGCCGGCGCCCATGGCCGCCCACTGCGAGCCCTGGCCCGAGAACACCCAGACCGGGCCGCGGTCGCCCTTGCCGGCCGCGGGCTGGAACGGCGCCTCGCCGTCGGCGACGCCGCGGAGCTCCTGGATCAGGCCGGCGGCGTCCTCGGCGAGGACGGCGGCGCGAACCGGTCGGTGTGCGCGGCGACGCGCGAGCGTGTAGGCGGTGTCGGCCAGGTCGAGGGCCTCGCCCTGCGCGGCGGCCCAGTCGGCCAGCTTGCCGGCGGTGCGGCGCAGCTCGTCGGCCGAGGTGGATGACACGGGGAACAGCAGTTTGCCGCCGATGCCTTGCCCGTCGGACCCGACGACGCGCGGCGACGACTCGGCCGGGGCCTGCTCGACGACGGCGTGCACGTTGGTGCCGGACAGACCGTAGGCGGACACGGCGGCGCGGCGCGGGTGGTCGGCGGTCGCGGGCCACGGCACGAGGTCGGTCGGCACGAACAGCCCGGTGCTGATGGCCGCCATCTCGGCGGGCATCTCGTTGAAGTAGAGGTTCTTCGGCACGACGCCGTGCTGCAGCGCCAGGACGGTCTTCATCAGGCCGACGGCACCCGACGCCGACTGGGCATGGCCGACGTTGGTCTTGACCGAACCCAGCACGACCGGCCCTTGCTTGCCGTAAACCGTTGCCAGACTTGAGTATTCGATCGGGTCACCGACGGGCGTGCCGGTGCCGTGCGCCTCGATGTAGCCGACGGTGGCGGGATCGATGGCGGCGAGGTCCAGGGCGCGGCGGTAGACGGCGACCTGGGCGTCCGCGCCCGGGGTCGCGATGTTCACCGTGTGGCCGTCCTGGTTGCTCGCCGTGCCACGGATGACCGCGAGGATGCGATCGCCGTCGCGCTGAGCGTCGTCCAGGCGCTTCATCATGAACATGACCGACGCCTCGGCGGAGACGAAGCCGTCGGCGGCGACGTCGAAGGCGTGGCAGTGGCCGGTCGGCGACAGCATGCCCTGGGCCGAACCCGACGACATCTTGCGCGGCTCCAGCATGATCGACACACCGCCGGCGAGGGCGGCGTCGCTCTCCCCGTCGTGCAGGCTGCGGCACGCGTTGTGGATGGCGAGCAGGCTGGACGAACAGGCCGAGTCGACCGTGTACGACGGGCCGTGCGCACCGAGGTGGTACGAGACGCGTCCCGAGGCCAGGCTGAAGTTGTTACCGGTGAAGCCGTACGGGCCCTCGATGGCGTGGGCGTCGGCGGCCAGCAGCTGGTAGTCGCCGTGGGTCATGCCCACGAAGACACCGGTGAGTGAGCCGGCCAGCGTGGCGGGATCGATGCCCGCGTGTTCCACAGCCTCCCAAGAGGTTTCGAGGATCAGGCGGTGCTGCGGGTCGATCGCGGTGGCTTCACGGTCGCTGATGTTGAAGAAGTCGGCGTCGAAGCCGGCCACGTCGTCGAGGAAGCCGCCCCACTTGGACACCGACCGGCCGGGCACGCCGGGCTCCGGGTCGTAGTACTCCTCGGCGTCCCAGCGTTCCAGGGGAACTTTGGTAACCAGGTCGTCACCGCGCAGCAGGGCTTCCCACAGCTCGTCCGGCGAACTGATGCCGCCAGGAAGCCGGCATGCCATGCCGATGATCGCGACGGGTGTCGTCGGTGACCCACCCACTTAGCTACCGCCTCTCCGTGCAGTCCGGCCCGACCCCGACACGCAGTGCCGGGTGGCTTTGCAGACCGCGCTCAAAAATCTCTGCGAAATCGTCTTTGCCGCGTTAAACAAACTGGCTCGAAATCCTACCGGGTCAAATTAACTGATCCGCCGATTCGGGGCTACCCGTTTCGGTCGAATCGCTATCAGGCGACCGTCAGCAGCGGATATCCGCAGCACACTCGCTGTGGAAGACCCAACCCGCCCGGCGCGCCGTTGCGCAGGGGTTTGGTTCGGAGCCTTTTCGAACCAGCCACGGGCCGGAAGCATAGCGGTCCGTAGCGAACATCGTTCACCCCAGCACCGTGCGAACGCGGACACTGCGACAGGGCAAATGTTTGCGTGGATATCGTTATTGAAATTCGAGCAACACAACGAAAATCGCAGAACTACAGGCTGCGGCCATAAAATCGTATTGTTGGCAATGATCGATACGCATGGTACGAAATATCTGGTGTGACGAACTCCGCTCGATACGGGCAAAAAATCAACATGCCCGACATCTGCGCGTATTCGAAAGTCCGGTGCTGAGGGCGGTCCGCATCGCTTCCGATGCGGCCGCATATCTCGCGCGCGCAAACTCCGTCAGCCCGCAACCGGGGCCGGATCGGCGTACGGTGCACCGAACTCCGCGACCCGGCAGAAACCGTTGCTGCGCGCCTGCGCAGCACCGTGTCGCACCATTGCCCCAAGTGCGACGAAACCAGCCTGATCCGCAACCATCAGCGGCGTCAACAGGCGGTTGTGCACGAATCCGAAAGCCAGGCCCCGATCGGGGTCCGCCCAGCCCAGCGATCCGCCCAGTCCGACGTGTCCGAACCCCGGCATGACACCGGGGATCGGTGTGCCGTGATACCCGAGGTTGAAGTCCATCGGCAGGCCGAGGCCCAGATCCGGGAAGAGGCTGCCGGTCCCCCGCAGTTGCGCGACGGTACCGGCCGACAGGAACCGCAGGCCGTCCATCTGGCCGCCGTTGGCCAGCGCGCCGTACACGCGGCCCAGCGCACGCGCAGTGGCCACGCCGTTGGCGCCCGGCATCTCGGAATCCAGCAGTGGCGTGTCGCCCTGCGCCATCGATCGCATGCCGGTGAAGTACATCGAGCCGAATCCACCCGAGAACGGCAGCTTGGCCACGTGCGGCGCCACCGCGTCGAACAGTGGGTTGCGGATGCGGAACTGCGGCCCGATGATCTGCGCGGGCTGGGTGGGCGCATCGGCGGCCGGCCGGCCCAGGTGCAGGCCGTCGATGCCGAGGGGCTCGGCAAGTTCGGTACGGAACAGCTCGCGCATGCTCTGCCCGGTCACCGCGCGGGCCAGCCCGGACAACAGCCAGCCGTAGGTGATGGCGTGGTACGCCGGTCGCCCCTTCATCCAGCTCATCGGCGCCGCCGCCAGCCGCTGCTCCATGAGGCGGTGGTCCATCAGCTCGTCGCGGGTGGCGCCGTTCAGCTGCGACAGCCCGGCGCGGTGCCGCATGAGCTCGCGCACCGTCACGCCGGCCTTGCCGTTGGCCGCGAAGGCCGGCCAGTAGTCGGCGACGGGCACGTCGTAGCCGATCAGACCCCGATCGGCCAGGCGGTGGATGACGGTCGAGGCCAACCCCTTGGTCGCCGAGAACACCATGGCGCCGGTGTCCGCGTCCCACCGCCGGGTGCCCCACCGGTCGGCCCATCCCGTCCACACGTCGACGACGGGAACGCCGTCGAGGTACACCGAGAGGGCGCCGCCGCCCAGGAAGCGGCTGGGGAACATGGCGGAAAAGGCGCGCACCACAGTTGCGAAGTTCGGGTCAGCGGCACCGTGAACACCCTGCGGAAGAGGTCCGCCGGCGGACCGGAGAGGCGCGACGTTGCGCTCCCGGCGAATTGCGTTGGTCATTACCAAATGATGACGTGCGCCTGCCGCAGATCATCTCCGACGTTATCAATCTGTTAGCTAAATAGTCTGGATACACAGGTTCGGCGTGTCGGGTATACCCACTTCAAGATCGCACTTACGCCGGCGTAACCGCTTGCCGAGCAAGCGTTCTGATGGCGAACTCTGTGGTCAAAGTGCCTGGCTGGAGAAAAGTCAGGTAGCCGGAAACACCGGATCGCATTTTTGTCCGCATGTCGGGCCGGCCACGGCACCGCGCCGAAATTGGTTTCGCCAGCGATCGGCCCGAATACCCGTGGGGCCGATTCCCCTATTGCGCCGGCAAACCGTTCGGCAATCCCGGGCCGGGCGCGGACGGAGTCAATTCGCGAGGTCGATGATGCGCTGTGCCGCCAGCGCCGGCGTCAGCTCACCCTCGCGCACCTGGCGTTCCACCTCGTCGCGATTGGCCTTGACGGCGGGATTCGACAGCACCCGGTCCAGCACCGTGTCACGCACCATGGTCCACGTCCAGTCGACCTGCTGGGCACGGCGCCGGGCCTCGAATTCGCCTGCCGCACTCAAGGTTTCACGATGCTTGAGCACGGTGTCCCACATCGCCGCCAGACCGTCGCCGGTCAGTGCGCTCATGGTCAGCACCGGCGGCCGCCACAACGTGTCGCGCGGATAGATCAACCGGATCGCCCCGGACAGTTCCCGCGCCGCGGCCTTGGCCTCGACTGCGTGCTCGCCGTCGGCCTTGTTGACCACGATGACGTCGGCGAGCTCCAACACGCCCTTCTTGATGCCCTGCAACTGGTCACCGGTGCGGGCCAGCGTCAGGAAGACGAAGGTGTCGACCATGTTGGCCACCGTCACCTCCGACTGGCCGACGCCGACGGTCTCGACCAGGACCACGTCGTAGCCGGCCGCCTCCAGCAGCACGATGGTCTCGCGGGTGGCCTTGGCCACCCCGCCGAGCGTGCCCGACGTCGGCGACGGCCGGATGTAGGCCTCCGGCTGCACGGCCAGCTGCGCCATCCGGGTCTTGTCGCCGAGGATCGAACCGCCCGTGCGGGTCGACGACGGGTCGACGGCCAGCACCGCGACGCGGTGGCCCCGCTCGATGAGGTGCATGCCGAGCGCTTCGATCGTCGTCGACTTGCCGACGCCGGGGACGCCGGTGATGCCGACGTGCAGCGCACTGCCGGCCTCCGGGGTCAGTTCGAGCAGCAACTGCTGCGCGGCATCACGATGGTCGGCCCGGGTGGACTCGACCAGCGTGATGGCACGCGACAGCGCCGCCCGATCGCCCGCCCGGATCCTGGCAGCGAGTTCGGGCACCGGGGTCGTCATGCCCGCCACCTCAGAGCTTGTAACCCAGCCGCTCGGCGAGCTTGCCCAACAGGCCGATCGCGGCGTCGGCGATCACCGTCCCGGGCGGGAAGATCGCCGCGGCGCCCGCCTCGTACAGCTCGTCGAAGTCGCCCGGCGGGATCACGCCGCCGACCACGACCATGATGTCCGGACGCCCCACCTCGGCCAGTGCGTCGCGCAGCGCGGGCACCAGCGTGAGGTGACCCGCCGCCAGCGACGACACCCCGACCACGTGCACGTCGTTGTCCGCCGCCTGCCGCGCCACCTCGTCGGGCGTGGAGAACAGCGAGCCGACGTCCACGTCGAAGCCGATGTCGGCGAACGCGGTGGCGATGACCTTCTGGCCGCGGTCGTGGCCGTCCTGGCCCATCTTGGCCACCAGGATGCGGGGGCGGCGGCCGTCGGCCTCGGCGAACTTCTCGACCAATTCGGTTGCGGTGCTCACGTTTCCGGTCTTCCCCACCTCGTCGCGGTAGACGCCGGCGATGGTGCGGATCTCGGCCTGGTGCCGGCCGTACACCTTCTCCAGCGCGTCGGAGATCTCGCCGACGGTGGCCTTGGCGCGGGCCGCGTTGATGGCCAGCGCCATCAGGTTGTTGCCCAGTCCGTCCTCGCCTGCCGAACCGGATTCGCCTGCGGCGCGGGTCAATTCGGCCAGCGCCGCCTGCGTCGCGGCCTCGTCGCGGTCGGCCCGCAGCTGCTCGAGCTTGGCGAGCTGCTCGGCCCGCACCCGGCTGTTCTCGACCTTGAGGACCTCGATCTCCTGGTCCTCGTCCACCTGGTACTTGTTGACGCCGATCACCGTCTGGGCGCCGGAGTCGATGCGGGCCTGGGTACGTGCGGCGGCCTCTTCGATGCGCAGCTTCGGGATGCCCTCGCCGATGGCCTGCGCCATGCCGCCGTGCTCGGCGACCTCCTTGATGTGCGCACGGGCCTTCTCGGCGAGCTGGTGGGTGAGCCACTCGACGTAGTACGAGCCGCCCCACGGGTCGATGGGCCGCGTGGTGCCCGACTCCTGCTGCAGCAGCAGCTGGGTGTTGCGCGCGATGCGGGCCGAGAAGTCGGTGGGCAGCGCCAGCGCCTCGTCGAGGGCGTTGGTGTGCAGCGACTGCGTGTGGCCCTGCGTGGCGGCCATGGCCTCGATACACGTGCGCGCGACGTTGTTGAACGGGTCCTGCGCCGTCAGCGACCAGCCCGAGGTCTGCGAGTGCGTGCGCAGCGACAGCGACTTCTCGCTCTTGGGGCTGAACTCGGCGACCAGCTCGCTCCACAGCAGACGGCCGGCGCGCAGCTTGGCCACCTCCATGAAGAAGTTCATGCCGATGCCCCAGAAGAAGGACAGGCGCGGCGCGAACTTGTCGATGTCCAGGCCCGCGTCGAGGCCGGCCTTGATGTACTCGACACCGTCGGCCAGCGTGTACGCCAGCTCCAAATCCGCTGTGGCCCCGGCCTCTTGGATGTGGTAGCCCGAGATGGAGATCGAGTTGAACTTCGGCATCTTGGTACTGGTGTAGCCGAAGATGTCCGAGATGATCCGCATCGACGCCTTCGGCGGATAGATGTAGGTGTTGCGGACCATGAACTCTTTGAGGATGTCGTTCTGGATGGTCCCGGCCAGCTTCTCCGGCGGCACACCCTGTTCCTCGGCGGCCACGACGTAGAGCGCGAGGATCGGCAGCACGGCACCGTTCATCGTCATCGAGACGCTGACGCTGCCCAGGTCGATGCCGTCGAACAGCTGGCGCATGTCGAGGATGGAATCGATTGCCACACCGGCCATTCCGACGTCACCCTGGACGCGCGGGTGGTCAGAGTCGTAGCCACGGTGGGTGGCGAGGTCGAACGCGACCGACAGGCCCTTCTGGCCGGCGGCCAGGTTGCGGCGGTAGAACGCGTTGGACTCGGCGGCGGTGGAGAACCCGGCGTACTGACGGATGGTCCACGGCTGGTTCACGTACATGGTCGGGTACGGCCCGCGGATGAACGGCGGGGTGCCCGGGAAGCTGTCCAGCGGATAACCGGCCGCGGCGACGGCGTCACGGTCTTCGGCAATGTACACCGGCTTGACGTCGATGCCCTCGGGCGTCGACCAGGTGAGCTGCTCCGCGGTGTAGCCGTGCGCCTGCGCGGCGTCGGCGACGTGGGCGTCAACGGCGCTGGAGGACGGCGCTACCGGGCTTTCTCCGTGCAGCGGGACGTCGGCGAAACTGCCGATGGTGGTCACGTCAGAAGCGGTCATTGTCATGCCCCCAATCGGGTGAGCAGGGTCGAAAGCGCTTCGACGGCATCGATTTTCATGGTCAGGTATTCGTCGGGCTTGTCTGTCGCGTCCGCGACGGCCTTCTCCGGCCCGGCCAGGTACACGTGCGCGACGCCGGCCGCGCGGGCGGCCTTGACGACATCGCTCGCCTCGTCGGCGTACCGGGCGTCGGTGCCGCAGACCACCGCGGCCACCTGGCCCGCGGCGGCGGCCGCGACACCCGCGGCGTCGACGGTGCCGGGGTTGACGGCCTCGATGCCGCCGGAAGCCAGCAGGTTCGCGGCGAACGTGGTGCGGATGTTGTGCTCGGCGAGCGGGCCGACGGGCAGCAGCACGGCCTGCGGGCGCTTGCCGGTCTTGGCCAGGTACGCGTCGGAGCGGTTGCGCAGCGCCTCGAAAGCCGCGGCGTAGCGCACCACGCCGGGGAACGAATCCGTCTGTGCGAGCGGGGTTTCCGCGAGGTTGGGGAATTCGTTGACTCCGGTGAGCGCCGTGCGCCGGTGCGCGATGTCGTCGGCGCGACGGGCCGCGACCTCGGCGATCTGGGCGCTCAGGTGATCACGGGCCGCGACGAAGCCGCCCAGCGACTCCAGCTCCTGGAACTTCGCCCAGGCCTGCTGTGCCAGCTGGTCGGTGAGGTCCTCGACGAACCATGAGCCGCCCGACGGGTCGACGACGCGGCCCAGGTGCGACTCCTCGAGCAGCAGCAACTGGGTGTTGCGCGCCATGCGGCGGCTGAAAGTGACTGCGGTGCCGGGCAATCCACCGTCGATGGCGGCGTCGAACGTCTCGACCAGCACGGTGTCGGCGCCACCGACGCCGGCGGCGAACGCGGCGAGGGTGGTGCGCAGCATGTTCACCCACGGGTCACGCTGCGACATCATGGCCTTCGAGGTGACGGCGTGGATGGTCGCGGCGCCGGCGTCCGGTGCGCCGACGACCTCCGCCACACGTGCCCAAAGCCGGCGCGCCGCACGAAGTTTGGCGATGGTGGCGAACTGGTCGTCGTCGACGGCGAAGCGGAAGCTGAGCTGCCGCAGCGCGTCGGCGGCCGACAGTCCGCTCTCGGTGAGCAGGCGCAGGTACGCCACACCGGCGGCGATGGCGCCCGCCAGCTCCAGCGAGGCACTCGCGCCGAGGTTGTGCAGCGCGGCGGCGTCGACCGTGACGGCGCGCACTCCCCCGTCGTACTCGGTCAGTTTCGCGGCGGTGGCGACGACGTCGGCGTCGGTCGCGGCGGCGCGGCCGGACAGCGGCGCGGTCAGCGGGTCGGCACCCAGGTCGATCGACTGCCGGGCACGCTGGTCGGCGTCGAACGGCTTGACCAGCGTCAGCAGCTGGTCAGCGGCGGCCGCCAGGTCGGCACCGGCATCCAGGAGCACCGGAACCAGATCCAGGAAGACGCCCTCGAATACGCGGTCGAGCTGGTCGACGGGCACGCCCCCCGAACCGACGCGGACCTCGAGGGCGCTCGTGCCGTCGGTCAGGGCGAGCAGGATGGCACCGTTGACCGTCGCGACGTCGGCATCGCTGGCGATCGGGAACGATTCGGCCACCTTCCAGCCGGCGAGCACGTCGCGGTGGGCGTCACCGCCGCGGGTGAACGGCCAGTGTCCGGGCAGCGCAGGCTCGGCCAGGCCGTCCAGGCTGGTGTAGAGCGGACGGACCGGGAAACCGTCGTACGTGGGTGAATCGAGCAAACGCTCGGGTTCGGCAGGCAGATCCTCGACAGCCTTGCGCGTGCTCTTGGCGAGCACGCCGGCGACGTTCTCTTGCCACCGCGCGTAGCGGTCCCGAACGGTGGACGCGTCGACAGTCACCGGCGACTCCCAATCTTTCGGCCATCAGACATCTGGCACTGCATGCAGAAATGCCTATCACACTTGATTTTCAGGCTAAATCACGCAGGTCGCTACTACCCAGTAGCTCCACCGCACACCGGTTGCGCATACCCCGGACAGCGACGGGTCAGGGCGCTCGAACGTCGCATGGGCCCGCTCCTGACAGCGATGATCGGGCGGTCAACCCGTACCCTTGGAACACGTGAACTCCGTTGTCAGCGCGCTGCGCACGGTCCTGTCCGCCGTGCAGGCCACTGCGGCGCAGATGCCGCTGCGACGGGCCGTGGGCATCGGGGCGGCAATTGTGATTCTTGTCGCAATCGCCATGTGGGTGCCGTTGCCCAACGCGGTGCAGATGCGCGACTGGGCGGCCGCCGCCGGGCCGTGGTTCCCCCTGGCGTTCCTGCTCGCGCACACCGTCGTCACGGTGCTGCCGTTCCCGCGCACCGCGTTCACCCTCGCCGCGGGCCTCCTGTTCGGATCCGCCCTCGGCGTCACACTGGCCGTCATCGCCAGCACGCTGAGCGCGTTGATCGCGCTCTGGCTGGTGCGGGTGCTCGGCTGGCAGTTGAGCAAGCTGTCGCACAAGCACATCGACAGCCTCGACGCCCGACTCAAGGAACGCGGCTGGGCGGCGATCCTGTCGATGCGCATGATCCCGGCGGTGCCGTTCTCGGTGCTCAACTACGCCGCCGGGGCCTCATCGGTCCGGGTGGTGCCGTACGCGTTCGCGACGTTCTTCGGGCTGCTGCCCGGCACCGCGGCCGTCGTCATCCTGGGCGACGCCCTCACCGGACAGATCCGGCCGTCGCTGCTGGTCGTGTCGGCCTGCACCGCGACCGTCGGGATCTGCGGACTGATCTACGAGATCCGGCTGCACCGCCGGGCGCATGCCGCGCCGCACCCGGTCGACGCGCACAGCTGACCTACGACTCGCGCTCGGGCAGACCCTTCGCCGTCATCGCGGTGAACAGCGCCAGGAACAGCACGGCCGGCGCCGCGTTCACCGGCTTGTCGTGGGCCCTGACGTGTGCGCCGACGGCCAGCGTGAAGTACAGCGCCAGCATCGCGGTGGTCAGCCGGGCCAGGGCCGAATTACGTTGCCCGGCAAGCAGGCCCACGGCAGCCGCCGCCTTGGAGCCGACGAGGATCCACCGGTACTCCAGCGGGAAGTGCACGCCGTTCAGGGCCTTCTCGATGGGTGCGACGGGCACGGCACACGCCGCCGCGTCGCCGGCCATCAGAAGCGCCAGCGCGGTGTAGGTGCGGCGGGACGTCAACAGGCTCATGGTCACCTCGAGTGCTGCCCGGCGGGCGGGTCGATTTCGGGGAACGGACGCGCCTCGAGCGGCTGCGTCGGCGGGGCCGGGGGCACCGGCACCGACGGGACGCCGTAGCCGGGCTGCTGCACCGGCGTGCGGGCCTCGGCTTCCGCCTTCGCCACCGCCTGCGCGATGGCCGGATCGGTCTGGGTGGAGAACCAGTCGGCGACCTCGTCGTCGTCATCCTTGGCGGGGGCCTCGTCGACCGGAGAGGGCGTGTAGCGGAACACGCCGTCCTCCCCCGGGGCGCCGAGCAGTTTGGTGAAACCCTGTAGCGCGGAACCGAAGTCGCTGGGCACCACCCACACCTTGTTGGCCTCGCCCTTGGCCATCTGCGGCAGCGTCTGCAGGTACTGGTAGGCCAGCAGCTCGGGCGTCGGCCGGCCGGCCTTGATGGCCGCGAACGTCTTCTCGATGGCCTTGGCCTGGCCCTGCGCGTTCAGGTACTGGGCGGCCCGCTCACCCTGCGCGCGCAGGATGCGCGACTGCCGGTCTGCCTCGGCGGCCAGGATCGCCGCCTGCTTGGCACCCTCGGCCGCCAGAATCTGCGACTGCTTCTGGCCTTCCGCCTGCTTGATGGACGCTTCCCGGGCGCCCTCGGCGGTCAGGATCATGGCGCGCTTCTCGCGGTCGGCGCGCATCTGCTTCTCCATCGAGTCCTGGATCGACGGCGGCGGGTCGATGCTGCGCAGTTCGACGCGCGCGACGCGCAGACCCCACCGGCCGGTGGCCTCGTCGAGCACGCCGCGCAGCTGGGCGTTGATCTGGTCACGCGAGGTCAGGGTCTGCTCCAGCGTCATGCCGCCGACGACGTTGCGCAGCGTCGTGGTGGTCAGCTGCTCGACGCCGACGATGTAGTTGCTGATCTGGTACACCGCGGCCTGCGGGCTGGTCACCTGGAAGTAGACGACGGTGTCGATGTTGACCGTCAGGTTGTCCTCGGTGATCACCGGCTGCGGCGGGAACGACACCACCCGCTCACGCAGATCCACCCGGGCCCGGATCTTGTCGATGAACGGCAGCAGCAGCGTCAGCTGGCCCGAGACGGTCTTGCTGTAGCGGCCCAGCCGCTCGATGACCGCTGCCTCGGCCTGCGGGATGAGCGCCACCGATTTGACCACCACCACGATGGCGAACGCCACCAGGATCAGCAGAAGGACAAGTGCACCAGTCAATTTCAGCTCCCCTTGCGTTCAGATGGCCCGGAAGACCACCGCGGTCGCGCCGTCGATCCGCATCACGGTGACGTGATCGCCGGGCTCGAAGACATCGTCGTCGGCCATCGGGCGCGCCGTCCAGATTTCGCCGTCGAGTTTTACCTGCCCTTCATGGCGGGTCACCCGTTCCAGCACCAGCGCCGACTTGCCTTCCAAGGCCTTCACCGGTTCGGGCAGGCCCGCGGCACCCAGCCGCTTGCGCAGCGCCGGCCGCACCAGGACCAGCAACAGCACCGACACGATGAGGAAGGAGAGGCCGTCGGCCCAGATGGGCCAGTCGGTGGCCCAGCTCAGACCTGCCGTCGCGAGGGCACCGCCGGACAGCATGAGCAGGAACATGTCACCGGTCAGCGCTTCGGCACCGGCGAGCCCGATCGCCACGATGAGCCACAGCAACGGCACCGGCATGCGACCAGAGTAGCGCCTTGCAGGCTTAATCGGCTGGAGCGTTTTACACTGCGTGCATCATGTGGTGTCCAAGTGTTTCGCTGACGGTGTGGGCCAATGCCTGGCATGCCGGCCTGGCCGCACCCGACGATGTCCTCGATGCGCTATCGCCGTGGGCACCAAGGCATTCCATTGCCGCTTACGACGCCGTGGCGGCCAGCCGGACGGGCCTGCCGTGGCCCGACCTGACCAACTACGGCGGCGTCACGTTGCTGCAGACGCTGCGGCACGCGGCCGGCGCCGCCCGCTCTGAGCCGGCCCTGAACCTGGTACTGCCCGTACCCGGGGATGTCCGCGGTCTGACGCTCGGCACCCAGTTCCAGCAGGACGCCGTCGACATGGGCGAGGCCGTCGTCGTCACCTCCAACTACGGCGAGGCCGTCGGGCTGGTCCCCGATTTCGAATACGAGGACGACACCGACGACGCCGAGGTCAAGGCCCTGTCCTGGACGGTGTACTCGCTGCCAAGCGCACCCGTCGCGGGCCACTTCGACCTCGGCGAAGAGGAGTACCGCCTGCGCGACGCGGTCCGGTCCGCGGCCGACGCCCTCGGCCGCCTGCGGGCCGAACCCGGTTCGGACATCGAGGATCCGCGCGAGATGGTCGAGCAGCTGCTCGAGGCCGGGCACCTGCACAAGCTGCCGGACCACGCCCCCACCCGCGCGGTGCGGGTGCTGGAGACCGCGGCCCACATCGACGCGATCATCACCGTCAGCGCCGGGCTGGCGCCCATCGGGCTGCAGAGCGCATCGGAGATGCAGATCGCCACCGAGGCCATGCGGCCTTTGACCGACATCGTGCGCTCGGCCCGGCTGGCCGCCGTGACGGCCATCCTGCACTCGGCCTGGGAGCGGTAGAACCGGTCAGTCGCCGCAGCAGCCCGGCAGGCACGACGCGCCGTTGATGCTGCAGCCGTGCCCGGGCACCGGCTCCGGGCCCTCCACCCGCGCCGGCTCCGCACCCGTGCGCAGTTCGTCGACCAGCGACGCGGCCAGCCGCGCGTACCGCGGGTCGGCATTGGGAGTTGTGGTGCGCACCAACGTGATTCCGGCCTCGGCCGCCTGCTCGGCGAGCTCGTTGTCGAGGTCCCACACCACCTCGATGTGGTCGGCGACGAACCCGATGGGGCACACGATGACGGCCTTGGTACCGGCGGCTGCGAGCGCCGCCAGGTGATCACCGATATCCGGCTCCAGCCAAGGGATTTGGGGCGGCCCCGACCGTGACTGCCAGACCTGGTCGTAGTCGTCGTAACCGGCGGCCGCGGCGACCAGCCGGCTGGCGTAGTTGACCTGGCGGCTGTAGAGCCGCGGCCCGTCGCGCTCGTCGGCGCGGACCGGAATGGAATGCGCGGTGAACACGAGCCGGGCCTCGTCACGCAGGTCGGCGGGCAGCTGCGCGGCGGCTTCGCCGATGGCCTCGGCGAACATCTCGACGAACAGCGGGTGGTCGAAGTACTGGCGCAGCTTCACCAGCTCGGGCGCCTCCGGGCCTGCCGCGGCCCGGCCGCGCGCGATGTCCTCGACGTACTGCCGGCAGCTGGAGTACCCGCCCCAGGCGGACGTCGTGAACACCGCCGCGCGACGAATCCCGTTGTCCCGCATGGCGGCAACCGTGTCTTCGATGTACGGGTCCCAGTTCCGGTTCCCGAAGTACACCGGCAGCTGCGGCATCGCCGCCTCGAGCTCGGACATCAGCGCCCGGTTGATGGCGTTGATCGGCGACGCGCCCCCGAAGTGCATGTAGTGCTCGGCGACGGCGTCGAGGCGCTCCGGCGGCACCCCACGTCCGCGCGTCACGTTCTCCAGGAACGGACGCACGTCGTCGGGGCCGTCGGGCCCGCCGAACGAGAGCAGCAGCAGTGCGTCGAAATCCATCAGCGCTGTTGGTTCTTCGCGCCAGCGCTCATCACAGCAGCTGGGTGCTGGCGCCACCGTCGGCGTAGATGATCGAGCCGGTGGTCGCGGGCAGCCATTCGGACAGCAGCGCACAGACGGTCTTGGCGACCGGCGTCGGGTCCTTCATGTTCCAGCCGATCGGCGCGCGCTGGTCCCAGCCCTCTTCGAGCAGCTGCATCTGCTGGCCGGCCTCGTCGCCGAGGGCACCGCCGACGATGGCGCTCATGGCCAGGGTCCGGATGGGGCCTGCCGCAACGAGATTGGAGCGCACGCCGTACTTGCCGGCCTCGCGCGCGACGAACCGGTTGACCGACTCGAGGGCGCTCTTGGCGACCGTCATCCAGTTGTAGGCGGGCATGGCGCGGGTCGGGTCGAAGTCCATGCCGACGATGCCGCCGCCTTCGTTCATGATCGGCAGCAGGGCCTTGGCCAGCGAGGCGTACGAGTAGGCCGAGATGTGGATGCCCTTGGCGACGTCCTCGTAGGGTGCGTCGAAGAACGGGTTGATGCCCATGCCGCTCTGCGGCATGAAGCCGATGGAGTGCACGACGCCGTCGAGCTTGTTGCCCGCGCCGATCACCTCGGTGACGCGCTCACCGAGCGAGGCCAGGTGCTCCTCGTTCTGCACGTCGAGCTCCAGCAGCGGCGCCGGGTTCGGCAGCCGGTCGGCGATGCGCTGGATGAGCTTCATCCGGTCGAAGCCGGTGAGCACCAGCTCGGCGCCCTGCTCCTGGGCGACCTTCGCGATGTGGAACGCGATGGACGAGTCGGTGATGATCCCGGTGACGAGGATCCGCTTGCCTTCGAGCAAACCTGCCATTGTGCTGACTCCTTTAAACGAAAGTTCTGCTAAGCCAAAGAATTCGGGTCAGTGACCCATGCCCATGCCGCCGTCGACCGGGATGACCGCACCGGCGATGTAGCCGGCGTCCTCGGACGCCAGGAAGCTGACGGCACCGGCGACCTCTTCGGCCGTGCCGACGCGCTTGGCCGGGATGAACTCCAGCGCACCTTCCTGGATGCGCTCGTCGAGGGCACGCGTCATCTCGGTGTCGATGTAGCCGGGGGCGACGACGTTCGCGGTCACGCCGGCCTTGGAGAGCTCGCGCGAGATGGAGCGCGCCATACCGATCAGGCCGGCCTTGGCGGCGGCGTAGTTGGCCTGGTTGCCGATGCCCCACATGCCCGAGACCGAGCCGATGTAGATGATGCGGCCGAAACGCTTGCGCTGCATGCTGCGCGACGCGCGCTGGGTCACGCGGAACGCGCCGGTGAGGTTGGCGTCGATGACCTCGGTGAACCGCTCCTCGGTCATGCGCATCAGGAACGCGTCCTTGGAGATACCGGCGTTGGACACCAGCACCTCGACCGGGCCCTGGTGCTCTTCGACCTCTTTGAACGCCCGGTCGACGGCCTCGGCGTCGGTCACGTCACACACGACGCCGAACAGGCCCTCGGGCGCACCGGAACCGCGGTGGGTCACCGCGACCTTGTGGCCGTCGGCGGCCAGACGCTGCGCGATGGCCAGGCCGATACCCCGGTTACCACCGGTGACCAGCACGGAACGGGAAACGAAGGCCGGACGACCGGCTGCGGGCGTGGCGGCACCCTCGGTGGCAACAGTGTCACTCATGCTGGTCAACTTATCGTCTCGGCCGGTGCACGCCTAAATCGGCACGCTGCGGCGAGCCGCACAACGGTCTGTGCACGCGTTGTCCGCTCAGCGCGCCGCCATGGCGCCGCGGCGACGGTTCGCCACGAACCGGACGACGTCGGCGATCCAGTCCCGGTCGGTGCGCAGCGTCAGCAGCGGGGCGTCGCATCGGCGCAGCGTGCGGGCCACTTCGTCGCGGTGCGCCTGGGCGGCGCGGGCGAAGTCGTCCCGAAGTTGCTCGTCGATGGTGAATTCCTTGGTGATGCCGGACTCGGCGTCCTGCAGCACCACGTCCCCGACGGCCGGCAGCTCCACGTCGCGCGGGTCGATGATCTCGATGCCCAGCACCTCGTGGCGCCCGGAGATGGCCCGCAGTGGGCGCATCCAGTTGATCGGGCCGAGGAAGTCACTGATGATCACGGCCATGCCGCGGCGGCGCTCCGGCCGGCGCAGCGCGTCGATGGCGGCGGCCAGGTCACCACGGACCCCGGCCGGGGCCTTGGGTGTGGTGGCGATGGCGCGCAGCAGCTCCTGCTCGTGCAACCGGCCGGACAGTGCGGGCACCCGGCGGACGGTGTCGCCGTTCGAGATGATCGCGCCGAGCCGGTTGCCACCACCGCTGTTGAGGAACGCGATGGAGGCCGCCGCGGCGACCGCCAGATCACGCTTCTCGCAGCCGGCGGTGCCGAAGTCCAGGCTCGCCGACATGTCGACGACCAGCCAGGTCTCCAGCTCCCGGTCGGCGATCATCTGCCGCACGTGCGGATGCGTCGTACGGGCCGTGACGGACCAGTCCATCCGGCGGACGTCGTCGCCGGGCTGGTAGAGCCGGGACTCCCCCGGCTCGGAACCCGGCCCGGGGATCAGACCCTGGTGGTCGCCGTGGAGGACACCGTCCAGCTTGCGCCGGACGGTGAGCTCCAGCTTGCGCAGGGCGGCCGACAGTTCGGGATCGCGAATCTGGCCGCGCTGCAGTGACGGCAGATCGACGGACCGGCCGGTCTGCGGCGAAGCCGAACGATCAGACCCGGGGGCGGTCACCGACCAGAGGCCCCAGCTGCGCCGGCCATCACGGGCGGAACCGAATGTCCTTGCTGCGGAATGGCATTCACCTGCGGCAGCGCGACCGTCTGCAGGATGCGGTTGACGACGGTCTCGGCGGAGATCTCGTCGGCGAGCGCGTCGTAGGTGAGCACGAGGCGGTGCCGCAGCACATCGGGGATGACCTCGACGACGTCCTGCGGGATGACGTAGTCACGGCCACGCACCAGCGCCAGCGCCCGGGAGGCACTGATGATGCCCAGCGAGGCGCGCGGCGAGGCGCCGTAGGCGATCCACGCCTTGGCGTCGGGCATGCCGAACTTCTCGGGCTCGCGGGTGGCGGTCACGATGCGCACCACGTAGTCGACGAGCGCGTGGTGCACGAAGGTGTTGGCGGCCACGTCCTGCAGGCGCAGCAGGTCCTCGGTGGTGAGGATCTGCTTGGGCTCCGGCGGCTTGACGCCCATCCGGTAGATGATCTCGCGCTCTTCCTCGGGCGACGGGTAGCCGACGTTGAGCTTGAACAGGAAGCGGTCGCGCTGCGCCTCGGGCAGCTGGTAGACGCCCTCCTGCTCGATGGGGTTCTGGGTCGCCATGACCAGGAACGGGCTGGGCAGCGGGAACGTCTTGCCGCCGATGGAGATCTTGCGCTCGGCCATGACCTCCAGCAGCGCCGACTGCACCTTGGCCGGTGCGCGGTTGATCTCGTCGGCGAGCAGGAAGTTGACCATCACGGGGCCGAGCTCGATGTCGAACTCTTCCTTGCCGACGCGGTAGATGCGGGTACCGACGATGTCGGTGGGCACCAGGTCGGGGGTGAACTGGATGCGGGCGAACGAGCCGCCGACCACCTTGGCGAACGTCTCCACGGCGAGGGTCTTGGCGACGCCCGGGACACCTTCGAGGAGGACGTGGCCCTTGGCCAGCAGGCCGACCAGCATGCGCTCGACCAGCTGGTCCTGGCCGACGATGATGCGCTTGACCTCGAAGATGGCGCGCTCGAGGGTGTGCACCTCGGACTGCAACGAGCCGCTGACGGGCTGCTGCGCGGCGGGGGCGGCGTGCGCCCCGGGCGGGTAACCCTGTGTGGGTGCCGGGCCTGGGTAGCCTCCGGCGCCGTCGGGCGGCCCACTCGGTGACGTCATCTAGCTTCCTCCCACAATTGTTTCGGCCGGGTGTCCGGCGCAAAATCGCTGGTCTAGCGGGTAGCCGCCAATATAGCGGCGCGCCCGGAGTCAACTATTCCAGGCGGCCCGGGATCCGTCGACGTTGCCACGACGGACTTAGGTGATTATCAGGTCTCGATGATGCGGGACAGGTGCGGCGACATGCCGGCCGTCCGGACCGGACTGACCGTCACCTTGCCCGCGCTGCCCGAGGCCTCCAGCATCTTCCCGTTGCCGAGGTAGATCGTGACGTGCTGGCTGCCGCCGGGGCCGTAGAAGATCAGGTCGCCGCGCTTGGCCTGCGACGGCGGGATGGCTCGCCCGGTGTTGTACTGGTCGCCCGAGTACTTGGGGATCTGCACGCCGACACCGGCGTAGGCGTAGCGGGTGAAACCCGAACAGTCGTAGCCGATCTTGCCGGCGTCGTAGTCCACGCCGGGGCCGGGACCGGTCAGGGTGCCGCCGCCCCACGAGTACGGGACGCCCATCTGGGAGCCGCCGCGCCGGATGACGTATTCGATGGCCTGCTTACCGCCGACGCGGCCGCCCGGCATCATCGTGGCGCTGCCGCCGCCACCGCCGCTGGGCTTGCCGCCCAGGCCCAGGCTCGACAGGAAGCTCTGGCCGAGGTTCTGGGTGGTCTGCAGGGCCAGCTGGCTGGCCTGGAACGTCGCGTTGGCGATGGCCACCGGGTCACCGGGCGCGCCGGAGCTGGGTTTCGCGGGCAAGGTGGGATCCCAGCCGCCGTCGGGGTCGGCAACCGCACTCGGCGCAGGCCCGAACGCGAGCGCCAGCGCCAGCGCGCCCACGCCCGCGAGGAGGTCTCTCCGGTGAAATTCCTTGCCCTGCAATGCAATAACCCCTGTATCAGTATTCGATGTAACGGATCACGTACGGCGTCATGCCGCTGGTTCGTACCGGCGACACCTTGACGTTGGAACCGGTGTAGGGCGCTTCGAGCATCTGCCCGTTGCCGAGGTACAGGGTCACGTGCTGGCTGCCACCCGGGCCGTAGAAGATGACGTCCCCGCGGCGGGCCTGCGATGTCGGGATCTTGCGGCCCGCCTCATATTGGTTGCCGGAGTAGTGCGGCAGTTTGATGCCGACGCCGGCGAAGGCGTAGAGGATCAGACCCGAGCAGTCGAAGCCGACGGTGCCGGCACCCGAGTCGATGCCCGTGCTGGGACCGGCGGCGGTGCCGCCGCCCCATGAGTACGGCACGCCGATCTGCGACATGGCGCGCTTGATCACGTATTCCGAGGCCTGCTTTCCGTACACGCGCGGGATGGCGCCGTTGGTGTATCCCGACTTGGTGACGGTGGCGGGCACCAGGCCGAGCTTCTGCAGGAAGCTGTGGCCCATCTGCTGGGTGACCTGAGCCGAGGTCGCGGTCATACCGAGCACGTTGTTGATGACGGCGATCGGGTCACCGGGGATGTTGGCGCTCGGAATCTTGGGCAGGGTCGGGTCCCAGCCGCCGTCGTCCCACTTGCGGGGGCCGGCCGCGGCGGGCGCGCCGTCCCAGTTGTCGGCGTACCGGCCGGGGTCGGCCGCCGGAGTTCCGGACGCCGGGGCGCTCGCGGCCCACTGCGTGCGCGCGGCGTTGAGCTTGGCCTGCGCCGCGTCGCGCTGGCTGACCAACTGGTCCAACTGGGTCTGCTGGTCGGCGAACGTGGTCCGGGCGTCGGTCAGGGCCTTGACGGCGTCGTCCTGCCTGGCCTGGGCATCTTTGACGGCCTGGTCGGCCTTCTGCTTGGCCAGTCGGGCGGCGGATTCGCGGTTGGCCAGTTCGGTCCGGCTGCGCTGCAGATCGGCGATGGCCTCCTGCGAGCTGATGGTCAGCGCCTGGCCGGTGGCGGCGGTGTTGATCATCTCGCCGGGATCGGTCGCGGTCAGGTAGGACGCGGACGGCCCGTTGATGTACGCCGCCTCGGCGTACTTGTCGAAGTGCGCCTGGGCGGCGGCGATGGCCGCGTTGGCGTCCTTCAGACCGGTCTGGCTGGTGTCGATGTCCTGCTGGGCGGTCGCGGCGTCGTCCCGGGCGGTCTGCACGTCGGCGATCGCCTTGTTGACCGATTCCTGCCGGGTCTGGATGGCCGCGCCGAGGTCCTGCAGTTTCTGGTTGGCATTGGCGAGTTCGGTGACCAGGGCGGCGATCTCGCTGCTGCCGGGTTGGGCCGACGCGATACCGGAGGCGAAGACAGACGCGGTCATGACACCGAATACGAGCGACCCGGTGCCGACGCGACTGCCCAGCCGGGTGGCCAGCCCACCGGTGAAGGGCCGAATGCTGCGTCCCATTGACTCAGGTCTCCTAAGGCTCCAGCGCGCTGGTGCCCGCCTAAGGCAAAAGCGGGCTCGATCCGTTGGTCCCGTAAGTCGCAGAAATCACAAATCATCACAACTGCAACAAGCGGTACCAACTGCACCGTACGTCACAGGTTGCACAAATGAAACGTTAGTAACAAACCACACCGTTGTAATTGAAAAAGGTGTGACCGAATAGTGATATTCGAATTCGCGGCGCCCCGCGCGCAGCTACCGAGATGCGGGCGCGGCGGCGTCCTGCGGCGCCGCCGCGGCGGCCGCTTTCCGGGCCCGGACCTGCAGAAACCGGGTGCCCACGGCAGCCGCCACCACACCGAGGATGACCACCACAGTGAACGACGTCCAGGGAAATATCGGCGTTTCCAGCTGGCTCACAAAATTCTTCGAGTTCTGCACAACGCTCGGTGTCTTCGCGAGGTCCTGACCGGCCTCCAACAGCGACCTGTCATAGGTCGGGCTGACCGAACCGGCGAAGCCGGGACTGAGGGTCAGCACCGTCGACTCGGGGTACACCCGGCCGACGTCCGCGGCGATGTCGCGCAGCGGGGTGTCGATGCCCGGACTCGTCGGCAGCACCACGATCTTGAGGTCGATGCCCTTGGCATGGGCGTCGGCGACGACCTGACGCAGGGCGGCGGCCTCCTGCGCGGCCTCGGCCGCCTGCTTCGCCTCCTGCGGCGTGGCCGGCGTCTTGGCGGGCGCGATGCCCGGCGCACTGACCCCACCGTCACGCACCTGCGTGATCACCGTCGCCATACACACGTCGACAGGGGTCTTGGCCGGGTCCTGCCCGACCGTGGCACAGACGTCCGGCGGAATGAATGCCGCGAAAGTTGTCACGCGGCAAACGGTACTGGAATTTCCTCGAACTCCCTGACGGCGCACCCGGAACCCGACAAGACTGTAGCCACCCCCTGGGCGCTCATAGGACAAGCGTACTGTTAGGGTAGCAACGCGCCGCTGACACAGCCCGTCGCGGCGAGATCTAGCCGGGAGTTGATGTGAGCAGCAATTCATTTGGAGCCCGTGACACGCTCGTTGTCGGGGAAAACAGCTACGAGATTTTCCGCCTCGACGCGGTTCCGGGTACCGAGAAGCTTCCCTACAGCCTCAAGGTGCTTGCGGAGAACCTGCTGCGCACCGAAGACGGCGCCAACATCACCAAGGATCACATCCTGGCCCTGGCCAACTGGGATCCGTCGGCCGAGCCGAGCATCGAAATCCAGTTCACCCCGGCCCGTGTGATCATGCAGGACTTCACCGGCGTGCCCTGCGTCGTCGACCTGGCCACCATGCGTGAGGCCGTCACCGCCCTCGGCGGCGACCCCAACAAGGTCAACCCGCTCTCGCCCGCCGAGATGGTCATCGACCACTCCGTCATCCTCGACGTGTTCGGCACCGCCGACGCCTACGAGAAGAACGTCGCCCTCGAGTACGAGCGCAACGCCGAGCGTTACCAGTTCCTGCGCTGGGGCCAGGGCGCCTTCGACGACTTCAAGGTCGTCCCGCCGGGCACCGGCATCGTCCACCAGGTCAACATCGAGTACCTGGCCCGCACCGTCATGGTCCGTAACGGCCAGGCCTACCCCGACACCTGTGTGGGTACCGACAGCCACACCACCATGGAGAACGGCCTGGGCGTGCTGGGCTGGGGCGTCGGCGGTATCGAGGCCGAGGCCGCCATGCTGGGCCAGCCTGTCTCGATGCTGATCCCTCGCGTCGTGGGCTTCAAGCTGACCGGCGAGATCCAGCCGGGCGTCACCGCCACCGACGTGGTGCTGACCGTCACCGACATGCTGCGCAAGCACGGCGTCGTCGGCAAGTTCGTCGAGTTCTACGGCAAGGGCGTCGCCGAGGTGCCGCTGGCCAACCGCGCCACCCTGGGCAACATGAGCCCCGAGTTCGGCTCGACCTGTGCGATCTTCCCGATCGACGAAGAGACCATCAACTACCTGCGCCTGACCGGCCGCACCGACGAGCAGCTGGCGCTGGTCGAGGCCTACGCCAAGACCCAGGGCATGTGGCACGACGCCGACCGCGAGCCGGCCTTCTCGGAGTACCTCGAGCTGGACCTGTCGACGGTCGTGCCGTCGATCGCCGGCCCGAAGCGCCCGCAGGACCGAATCCTGTTGTCGGAGAGCAAGATCGCGTTCCGCAAGGACATCCACAACTACGTCGAGGAGCAGCACCCGGCGCCCGAGACCAAGCTCGACGAGGCCGTCGCGGAGTCGTTCCCGGCCTCCGACCCGGCCGCCCTGTCGTTCGCCGACGACGGTGCCGTCAACGTCCAGTCCGCCGCCAACGGCGCCGAGGGCCGCCCGAGCAAGCCGGTGCGCGTCAAGGGCGAGCGCGGCGAGTTCATCCTCGACCACGGCGCCGTCGCGGTCGCGGGTATCACCTCCTGCACCAACACCTCCAACCCGTCGGTCATGATCGGTGCCGCCCTGCTGGCCCGCAACGCCGTCGAGAAGGGCCTGTCCAGCAAGCCGTGGGTCAAGACCAACATGGCCCCGGGCAGCCAGGTCGTCACCGACTACTACGAGAAGGCCGGCCTGTGGCCGTACCTGGAGAAGCTGGGCTTCTACCTGGGTGGCTACGGCTGCACCACGTGCATCGGTAACACCGGCCCGCTGCCGGAGGAGATCTCCAAGGCCGTCAACGAAGAGGACCTGACCGTCACCGCGGTGCTTTCCGGTAACCGCAACTTCGAGGGCCGCATCTCCCCCGACGTCAAGATGAACTACCTGGCCTCGCCGCCGCTGGTCATCGCCTACGCCCTCGCCGGCACCATGGACTTCGACTTCGAGACGGACTCCCTCGGCAAGGACACCGAAGGCAACGACGTCTTCCTGCGCGACATCTGGCCGTCGGCCCAGGAGATCGACGACACCATCAAGAGCGCGATCAGCCAGGACATGTTCCGCAAGTCCTACGCCGACGTGTTCAAGGGCGACGACAACTGGCGCAACCTGCCGACCCCGGACGGCGACACCTTCGCGTGGGACGACGCCTCGACCTACGTCCGCAAGGCGCCGTACTTCGACGGTATGGAGCTCGAGCCGGCACCGGTCTCGGACATCAAGGGCGCCCGCGTCATGGCGCTGCTGGGTGACTCGGTGACCACCGACCACATCAGCCCGGCCGGTCCGATCAAGCCGGGTACCCCGGCCGCCGACTACCTGGACGCGCACGGTGTGGCCCGCAAGGACTACAACTCGCTGGGCAGCCGTCGTGGCAACCACGAGGTCATGGTCCGCGGCACCTTCGCCAACATCCGCCTGCAGAACCGCATCCTCGACACCATCGGCCTGGAGGGCACGCAGGGTGGCTACACCCGCGACTTCACCCAGGACGGTGGCCCGAAGGAGTTCATCTACAACGCGTGCATGAACTACCAGAAGGCCGGTATCCCGCTGGTCGTGCTGGGCGGCAAGGAATACGGCTCGGGCAGCTCGCGTGACTGGGCCGCCAAGGGCACCACGCTGCTGGGCGTCAAGGCCGTCATCACCGAGTCGTTCGAGCGCATCCACCGCTCCAACCTGATCGGCATGGGCGTCATCCCGCTGCAGTTCCCGGCGGGCGAGAGCGCCAAGTCGCTGGGCCTGGACGGCACCGAGACCTTCGACATCACCAGTATCGAGGAGCTCAACGCCGGCAAGACGCCGAAGACGGTGCACGTGACCGCCACCAAGGAGGACGGCACCAAGGTCGAGTTCGAGGCCGTGGTCCGCATCGACACCCCCGGTGAGGCCGACTACTACCGCAACGGCGGCATCCTGCAGTACGTGCTGCGCAACATGCTGCGGTCGGGTAGCGAGGCCTGATAGCTGGCTGATTCGGTTGGGCAGCCCCTGGACATACGAGGGCGCTGCCCAACCGAACGCCAGTAGGAGTCCTGGTGCCCAAAGTTAGCGACGACCATCTCGCCGCCCGTCGAGCGCAGATCCTCGACGGTGCCCGACGCTGTTTTTCCGAGTTCGGGTACGAAGGTGCGACCGTCCGGCTTCTCGAAGAAGCCACCGCGATGTCGCGCGGCGCGATCTTCCATCACTTCCGCGACAAGGACGCGCTGTTCTTCGCGCTCGCCGAGGAGGACGGCGAGCGGATGGCCGAGACCGTCGAGAAGGACGGCCTCGTGCAGGTCATGCGGAACATGCTGGCCAAGCCGGAGAACTACCAGTGGCTGGGCACCCGGCTGGAGATCGCCCGGCGGCTGCGCACCGACGCCGAGTTCCGCGCCGAGTGGCAGCAGCGCTACGAGGAACTCAACCAGGCCACCATCGCGCGCCTGGAACGCAAGAAGGCCGCCGGCACCCTGCGTGACGACGTGCCCACCGAAGTACTGCACATCTATCTCGACCTGGTGCTCGACGGCCTCATCGCGCGGCTCGCGTCGGGTCAGACCGGCGAGGATCTGAGCGCCGTGCTCGACATCGTCGAGGCGTCCGTGCGGCGCAAGCCCTAGCTAGCGGTTCGCGCTCATCACCGACAGCAGCTCGTAACCGACGTGCGCGGCGGCGATGCCCGTCAGCTCGGCATGGTCGTAGGCCGGTGACACCTCGACGATGTCGGCGCCGACGACGTTCAGCCCGGTCAGCGAGCGCAGCGAATGCAGCAGTTCACGCGACGTCAGTCCGCCGGCCTCCGGGGTGCCGGTCCCGGGCGCGTGCGCCGGGTCGAGCACGTCGATGTCGACCGACACGTAGACCGGACCACCGGCCAGCCGCTTGACCATGCGCTCGCGCACGCTGGCCAGACCGTCGACCTGGTAATCGTCGGAGCGGATCACCTGGAAGCCGAGGATCGCGTCGTCCTCGAGGTCCTTCTTGCTGTACAGCGGACCGCGGATACCCATGTGCAGTGAACGCTCCATGTCGATGAGGCCCTCTTCGCTGGCCCGCCGGAACGGGGTGCCGTGCGTGTAGGCGGCGCCGAAGTAGGTGTCCCAGGTGTCCAGGTGGGCGTCGAAATGCAGCACGGCGATGGGGCCGTGGTCACGGTGCAGCGACCGCAGGATCGGCAGCGCGATGGTGTGGTCGCCGCCGAGCGTGAGCACGGCGCTGCCGTCCTTGCGCAGCGCCGTCACCTCGGTGTCGATGGTCTCGATGGCCTCGTTGATGTTGAACGGGTTGACGCCGATGTCACCGGCGTCGGCGACCTGCTGATTGGCGAACGGCGACACGTCGAGGGCCTGGTTGTACGGCCGCAGCAGCTTGGACGCGGCACGGATGTGCCCGGGGCCGAACCGTGCGCCCGGGCGGTAGGACACCCCGGAGTCGAACGGGACGCCGAGGATCGTGACGTCGGGCGACGAGACCTGGTCCAGACGCGGTACCCGGGCGAAGGTGGCGGGTTCGGCGTAGCGCGGGAACCGGCTGGCGTCGACCTGGCCGATGATCTCGCGGCCGTCGGGCGCGGTGGTCGTGATGTACCGGTCGAAGCTCATCAGTTCTCCAAAGTCGTGGCGTGTGGCTTGGGTCTCATTGTTTCCGGCAGTAGAATTATTGTCAACCTTTGTTTCCTAGGAGGAAAACGTGGGCGGTTCGCCGGCAACGCAACTCACGATCGCCGCACGGCTGAAGGCCGCCCGCAGCGCCAAGCGCATGACCCTCGACGAGCTCGCCGCAGCCAGCGGCGTGACCAAGGGCTACCTCTCGAAGGTCGAACGCGGCCAGTCCAACGCGTCCGTCGCCGCGCTCATCCGCATCTGTGAAGCGCTCGAACTCCAGGTCGGATCCCTGTTCGACGAGACGCCCGTCGGCGAGGTGGTCCGCGCCGGCGAGTACCCGCGCATCGAGTTCGGCGGCACCCACATGACCGAATTCCAGCTCACGCCGACGGGCGAGCGACGGTTCCAGGTCCTGATGAGCGACATCGCGCCCGGCGGCGGCAGCGGAACCGACACCTACTCCCTGCCGGCCGAGGTCGAGTTCGCCATGGTGATCGAGGGCCGGCTGCACATCGACTTCGTCGAGGGCAACGGCAGCCGCATCACCCTCGACCGCGGCGATGCTCTGACGTTCGAGGCCGACCGCCCGCACGCCTTCCACGCCGACGCACAGTCCGGCGCGAAGGTGTTGTGGGTGCTGACGCCGGCCCTGGCGCACCGGCGCCTGGCCGAGGCCACCGAGTAAGCCGCTTACGCGGTCGTCAGCTCCTGGCGGCTGCGCTCGACGGCGGCATGCTCGGGCGCCAGGTCCACACCACGGGTCAGGACGTAGTACGCCACGCCGGACACCGCCAGCCCGACGAGGAACGAGATATCCACTCCCCCAAGCATCTTGGCGACGGGCCCCTCATAGAAGTGCAGTGAGATGAACGGCACCATCGACACCATGCCGACGAGGTACGCCGCCAGTCCGCGCCATGACCACCGGCCGTAGATGCCGTCGGGCCGGAAGATGTCGACGATCGAATAGTGCCCGCGCCGAACGAAATAGAAGTCGACGAGGTTGACGGCCGTCCACGGGATCAGGAAGTACAGCATCAGCAGCACGAAGGTGTTGAACGACTCGAGATAACCCTCGGGCAGCGACAGCGCGACGATGAACGCGACGAACGACGTGAGCGCGATGCCGATCACCCGCAGGCGCACGGTCGGCGTGATGGGCCGGAAGGCGTCCAGGGCGCTCATGCTCGTCAGGCTGGCGCCGTAGGCGTTGACCGACATGATGGTCACCAGGGCGATCGACGCCACCACCACGGTGAAAGTGCCGAAGCCGGGCAGTAATTGGTTGCCGACGGTCTGGATCGAGACGATCGCGTCCGGCGTCGGCAGCGCCGATGCCAGCACCGCGCCGAGCGACATCAGCCACACCGACGAACCCGCGGCACCCAGATAGGTCCACCAGATGACGTGCTTGGCCGAGGTGTTCTCCGGCAGGTACCGCGAGTAGTCGGACACGTACACCGCATACGAGATCTGATATCCGGCCGCGGCGGCGAACTGCATCAGGAACACCGTCAGCGAGAACTTGCCGCCGTCGGGAACCGCGGCGTTCAGGTGCAGGGTCGACAACGCGTAGACGGTGAGGACACCGAACACCACGATCAGCAGGTACGTCAGCCACCGCTGCACGACCATCATCAGGTCGAAGCCGACGACGGCGATGACGATCGCCGCGACCATCAGCCCGAGATACCAGAGCCAGTTCGGGCCCGCGAAGACCGTCTTGAAGCCCGACGTGGCGAGGATCGTGTTGAAGACGTTGAAGCCGATGTACACGAAGACGACGGCGACGAACGGGACGAGCGCGCCCCGCGAGCCGAACTGCGCGCGCGACTGGATCATCTGCGGCAGGCCCATCGTGGGGCCCTGGTTGGCGTGGAAGCACATGAAGAGCGTCCCGAAGCAGGCGCCTGCGACCGCCGCGAGCACCGACCACCCGGCGGACAGGCCGTTGGCCGGCCCGAGGAAGCCCGTCACCATCGTGGTCAACACGAAGTTCCCGGTGAACCAGAACGGCGCCTGGTGGTGCACCTTGCCCCTGCGTTCGCCGGTCGGAATCCAGTCGATGGACCGGGTCTCGATTGCGCCTGCCATGGCATCCCCTTTGATGTGGCTCAGATCACTGGCCCTAGGGTAGGCATTTCCGACCGCCAAAGGCAACAATTGTTTCCTAGCTCACTCCACATGTTGACAGATGGGAGTGACGTACCGCACTCTGTTACGCGAGTCACAAATCTCGTGGCGCGCACTCCTCTCCACGGAGCTCCCCTTGGCCATCACCGAGGCCCCACGGCCAGGCATTCTGCGCGCCATGAGCGCACAAAAATCCGTCGACGACATCGTCGCCGCCAACGAAACACCCGACGGCCCGCACCTCAAGCGCTCGATGGGTTTCATCCATCTGACCGCCCTGTCCATCGGCGCGACGCTCGGCACCGGAATCTTCGTCATTCTCGGCGCCGCCGTCCCGAAAGCCGGCCCGGCCGTCCTGATCTCGTTCATCCTCGCCGCCGTCACCGCACTGTTCTCGGCGCTGTCGTACGCCGAACTGGCAGGCACCATCCCCGTCTCCGGCAGCTCCTACTCCTACGCCTACGCCACCCTCGGCGAATTCTGGGCCTGGGTGTGCGGCTGGTGTCTCATGCTCGAGTACGGCGTCTCGGTCGCTGCCGTGGCCGTCGGCTGGGGCGGCTACATCAACACCCTGCTCCACCAGTTGTTCGGCATCGAGCTTCCCGCCACCATCACCGGCGCGCCGGGCGAAGGCGGTGTCATCAACCTGCCCGCCATCACGATCGTGGTCCTCGCGTCGATCCTGCTGCTCAAGGGCGCGTCCGAGTCGGCCGCCGTCAACACCGCGATGGTGGTCCTCAAGTGCGTCGTGCTGGTGTTCTTCTGCGCCGTCGCCTTCACCGCGTTCAAGGCCGGCAACCTCACCCCGTTCATGCCCCTGGGTTTCCTCGGCGTCTCCGCCGCCGCCTCGCAGGTCTTCTTCTCCTACATCGGCTTCGATGCGGCATCCACCGCGGGCAACGAGGCCAAGGATCCGAAGCGGGACCTGCCGCGCGCCATCATGGCCTCACTGTTGATCGTCACGGTGCTGTACCTCGCCGTCGCGCTCGCCGCTCTCGGCGCGATGAGCTGGACCAAGTTCAGCGCCGACGAAGGCGCCACCCTGGCCGTTGCACTCAGCGGCATCACCACCAGCAACGTGCCGGCCATCATCCTGTCGATCGGTGCCGTCATCGCGATCGCCAGCGTCGTCCTCGCCGTCCAGTACGGGCAGACCCGCATCCTCTACACCATGGCCGTCGACGGCCTCGTGCCCGCGCTGTTCGCCAAGATCAACCCGCGGACCTTCGTGCCGACCTGGAACATCGTCATCTGCGGTGTCGTCGTGTCGCTGCTGGCCGGTTTCGTGTCGCTGGGTGAGCTGGCCAACGCCACCTCGATCGGCTGCCTCTTCGCCTTCGCGCTGGTCAACGTCGCCGTCATCATCCTGCGGCGCACACGCCCCGATCTGCACCGCACGTTCCGGCTGCGGCTCTTCCCCGTCGCACCGGTACTGGGATTCCTGTTCTGCTGTTACCTGATGTGGGCGCTGCCCATCGCGACGTGGATCGCGTTCGGCATCTGGGGTGCCCTCGGCCTGGCGGTCTACTTCGGCTACAGCATCCGCAGGTCCAAGCTGCGAGTGGACGCTGCGTAGATGATCACCGTCGGCATGTTCCAAGGTCCGCAGGAATCCGGGACCGTCGCCGAGAACCTCGCCGCCATCGCGGCGGCGGCACAGCAGGCCGCCGCCGGCTGCCAGATCATCGTCACACCGGAGATGTCGGCCACCGGCTACAACATCGGCGCCGAGATCGCCGCCCGCGCCGAACCCGCCGATGGCCCGATCTTCCAGGCAGTCCGGAAGATCGCGCGCGACAACGGAATCGCCGTCGTCTACGGGTATCCCGAGGCGGGACCGGAGAAGCCGTACAACAGCGTCCAGGTCGTCGGCCCGGACGGTGCAGCCCTCGCCAACTACCGCAAGACGCACCTGTACGGCTTCGACCGCGACCACTTCACCCCGGGTTCGCAGTGGGTCACACAGTTCGAACTCGACGGCGTCACCTGCGGACTGCTGATCTGCTACGACATCGAATTCCCCGAGAACGCGCGCGCCCACGCCGACGCCGGCACCCAGTGGCTCGTCGTGCCCACCGGACTCATGGAGCCGTGGAGTTTCGTTGCGACACACATCGTTCCGGCCCGCGCCTACGAGAGCCAGCTGTTCCTGTCGTACGTCAACCGCACGGGGTTCGAGAACGGCCTCGAGTACTGCGGACTGAGCTGCACCATCGCGCCCGACACGACCGAACTGAGTCGCGGTGGCCGCACCGAGGAACTCCTCGTCACCCACATCGATCCCGCCGCGGTGGCCGTGTCCCGCGCCGTCAACACCCATCTCGGCGATCGCCGCCGAGATCTCTACCAGGAGAACCAGACCCGATGACCGTCCCCCAGCCCATCGAAGAGACGCAGCTGTCGGAGACCGGACCACGGTCGTCCGACAAGCCGATCACCATGTTCGGTCCCGACTTCCCGTTCGCCTACGACGACTACGTGTCCTCCGCCGACGGCCTCGGTGAGATCCCGGCCGACCGGCACGGCACCGAGGTCGCGATCGTCGGCGCCGGCTGCGCCGGCATCACCGCCGCCTACGAGCTCATGAAGATGGGCCTGAAACCCGTTGTCTACGAGGCGGATCAGATCGGCGGCCGCATGCGGTCCATCCCCTTCGAGCAGGCCCCGGACGCGGTGGCCGAAATGGGATCGATGCGGTTCCCACCCACGTCCACGACGCTGTACCAGTACTTCGACAAGGTCGGCATCGAAACGTTCGAGTTCCCCAACCCGCTGTCGGCGGCGGCGCCCAGCACCGTCGTCGACCTCAAGGGCAAGACGTACTACGCCGAGCAACTCGCCGACCTGCCGCAGGCCTTCACCGACGTCGCCGACGCCTGGCGCCAGACGCTCGAGGACGGCGCCGACCTGCACGCGATCCAGAACGCCATCCGCGAGCGCGACACACAGGCCCTGAAGTCGGCGTGGGGCAAGCTCGTTCGCGAACTCGACGACGAGACGTTCTGGGGCTTCCTGACCAAGTCACACCACTTCAAGTCGTTCGAGTTGCGCGAGATCTTCGGCAAGGTCGGCTTCGGCACGGGCGGCTGGGACACCGACTACCCGAGCTCGATGCTCGAAATCCTGCGTGTGGTGCTCACCGAGGCCGACGACAACCACCGCGGCGTGGTCGGCGGTTCGCAGCAGCTGCCCCTGCGGTTGTGGAAGCGCTCCCCGCAGCGCCTCGCCCACTGGCCGGCCGGCACCACGCTCGAATCGCTGCACGGCGGCCGGACCCGAGGCGCCGTCACCGACATCCGGCGGACGTATCCCAACCGCTACACCATCACCGACGCCGACGGGGAGACCCGCACCTACGACGCCGTCATCGTCACCGCCCAATCGTGGATGCTGCTCAACAACATTCGCTGCGACGACGACCTGTTCCCGTCCAACGTGTGGTCGGCCATCGAGCAGACGCACTACATGGGTTCGTCGAAGGTGTTCGTGTTGGTCGACCGCCCGTTCTGGAAGGACAAGGACGCCCAGGGCCGCGACGTCATGTCGATGACACTGACCGACCGGATGAGCCGCGGCACCTATCTGCTCGATCAGGGACTCGACGCCGACGGCAACGAGAAGCCCGGCGTCATCTGCCTGTCGTACACGTGGGAGGACGACTCCCGGAAGATCGTGCCGCTGAGCGCAACCGAGCGCATGGACCTGATGCTCAAGTCGCTACAGGCCATCTACCCCGACGTCGACATCCGCAGCCACATCATCGAGACGCCCAAGACCGTGTCATGGGAAACCGAGCGCAACTTCATGGGTGCGTTCAAGGCGAACCTGCCGGGCCACTACCGCTACCAGGAGCTGCTGTACACGCACTTCATGCAGCGTGATCTCGACCCGCGGCATCGCGGCATCTACCTGGCGGGCGACGACATCTCGTGGACCGCGGGCTGGGCGGAAGGCGCGATCACCACGGCGCTCAACGCGGTGTGGGCCGTGATGGACCAGTTCGGCGGGTCGACGTCGCCGACGAACCCCGGCCCGGGCGACGTCTTCGACATGATCGCCCCGGTCCGGCTGACCGACGAAATCTAGGGCGCTGCGAAAGCGGCTGGGCCGCAGCGGGGTTCAGGCGATCTTGCGGCTGCGGTGATTCGGGCCGCCGCGGCTGCGCATGACCGCGCCGGACTGCACCAGCATGCTGTGCACCGACCCATAGGATTTTCCGGACGTGGCCACCAATGACCTGATACTGGCGCCGCTCTCGTAGGCGTTACGCAGCTGGGTCATCATCTGGTCGCGAGATGCCTTGGATTGCCTCATCGCCGGTCCCCTGACTCTCCCCCGGCGGTATACCGGGCTGACGGGAATCAGCGTAAGAACCGCAGTCGCTCGGCGCGGGCGATTCGGTGAATCAGGTCAGGCCAATTCGATGAGATCGCGGTAGGTGTCCGACCAGAAGTCCTCGGTGGCGTCCGGCAGCAGCAGCACGCGCTGCGGGTTGAGCGCCTCGGCCGCGCCCGGGTCGTGCGTCACGAGCACCACCGAACCGGCGTAACTGCGCAGCGCGTCGAGCACCTGCTCGCGCGACGCCGGGTCGAGGTTGTTGGTCGGCTCGTCGAGCAGCAGCACGTTGGCGGTCGAGGCGACCAGACCGGCCAGGGCCAGTCGGGTCTTCTCACCGCCGGACAGCGTCCCGGCCGGCTGATCCAGCTGCGGGCCGGTGAACATGAACGCGCCCAACAGGCCACGCAGATCCTGCTCGCCGGTGTCCGGGGCGGCGTGCCGGATGTTCTCCCACACCGTCGCCGCGTTGTCGAGGGTGTCGTGCTCCTGCGCGAAATAACCGATCTTGAGGCCGTAGCCGGGTTCGATACCGCCGGCGTCGGGCTTCTCGACACCGGCCAGCAGGCGCAGCAGCGTCGTCTTACCGGCACCGTTGAGGCCCAGGACGACGACGCGCGAACCCCGGTCGATCGCGAGGTCGACGCCGGTGAAGATCTCCAGCGAGCCGTAGGTCTTGGTCAGGCCCTTGACGATCAGCGGGGTCTTGCCGCACGGCGCCGGCGTCGGGAACTTGATCTTGGCGACCTTGTCGGCCACCCGCTCGGCGTCGAGCTCGGCGATCATGCGCTCGGCACGGCGCAACATGTTCTGTGCCGCAACAGCTTTCGTGGCCTTCGCGCCCATCTTGGCGGCCTGCGCGCGCAACGCGCTGGCCTTCTTCTCGGCGTTCGCGCGCTCGCGGCGGCGGCGCTGCTCGTCGGTCGCGCGGGCATCGAGGTACTTCTGCCAGCCCATGTTGTAGACGTCGGCCTCGCCGCGCACGGCGTCGAGGAACCACACCCGGTTCACCACGTCGGCGAGCAGTTCGACGTCGTGGCTGATCACCACGAGGCCCCCGGTGTGGCTCTGCAGGAACGTGCGCAGCCAGCCGATGGAGTCGGCGTCGAGGTGGTTGGTCGGCTCGTCGAGCAGGAGCGTGGTGTTGGAGCCGGAGCCCTCGGACGCCGCGAACAGGATGCGGGCCAGTTCGATACGGCGGCGCTGTCCACCGGACAGGGTGCGCAGCGGCTGCGTCAGCACCCGGTCGGGCAGGCCCAGGCTGGCGCAGATGCGGCCGGCGTCACTCTCGGCGGCGTACCCACCGAGGGCCGAAAACCGTTCCTCCAGAACACCGTAGCGACGCACCGCCTTGTCGCGGGCAGCGTCGTCGACGACCTCGGCCATGATGGCCTGCTGCTTCTCCAGGTCGGCCAGCAGCGTGTCCAGGCCGCGGGCCGAGAGCACCCGGTCGCGGGCCAGGACGTCCAGATCGCCTTCCTTCGGATCTTGCGGCAGGTAACCGATTTCACCGATCCGCTCGACCGTTCCCGCGTAGGGCTGGCCTTCGCCGGCCAGGATGCGCAGCGTCGTGGTCTTGCCGGCACCGTTGCGGCCGACCAGACCGATGCGGTCGCCCGGCTGGATGCGCAGCACGGAACCTTCGAAGGACAGCAGCGTGCGCGCTCCGGCGCGGACCTCCAGGTCCGTTGCGGTGATCACGCTGCTGCCTCCTTAGGTGTGCCGGGCGCTCCGGGCCGGCTTATTTGTCGTCTGTGAAGACCGCGGGTCGTTTCTCGGCGCGCGCGGCAACCGCCTCTTCGAAGTTGGCGGTGAGCAGTCGGATGAAGAGCTGACCCAGGCCTTCGGCCTGCATATGGCTCTCCAGACTACCGGCGTCCAGTCCACTCCAGAGAGTCCGCTTGGTCAATTCAATTCCCGGGCGGGAGAACGAACCGATGCGCTCGGCCATGTCGAAGCAGGTTTGCAGGAGCTGATCGTCGGCGACGGTCCGCGACACCAGACCGATCCGCTCGGCCTCCGCCGAGTCGATATCCCGGCCGGTGAGCATCACCTCGAACGCCCGCGACGTGCCGATGGCCCGCGGCAGCAGATAGGACAGGCCCAGTTCGCTGGCCGTCAGACCGTTGTTGATGCCCGCGGCCCGGAAGTAGGCACCTTCGCCGGCGACACGGATGTCGCACGCCAGCGCCAGGCACAGGCCGCCGCCGATCGCTGCCCCGTTGACGGCCGCGATGACGGGTTGATGCAGCTTACGCAGGGCGAGGATGACGTCGTCGAGCACTTCCATGGAGCGCAACGCGAACGTCGGCCGGGTCAGCCCCGCGACGTGCGGCACCGCGCCCGCCGACTTGTGGTCGGCGCCGGAGGAGAACCCACGGCCGGCCCCGGTCAGGACGACAGCGCGCACGTCGTTGTCGTTGGTGATCTCGTCGAGCGCCGCCTTGAGCGGGACCATGACGTCGAAGGCCATGGAGTTCATCCGCTCGGGGCGGTTGAGGGTGACCAGTGCGACGCCGGGGCGCGGACGGTCGACGACTACCAGTGGGTTCTGTTCGCTCACGTCCTGCACGCTAGCGGGTGCGCAATGTCACACCCGCCGGCAGTGCTAGGCGTCGGTGGCGTCACCCTTTTCCGCCATCGCGGCGTCGATGTCGAATTCCTTGATCTGGCTGATGACCTCGTCGAGCTGGTTGGCCGCCAGCATGCCCGAGTGCCGGAACACGAGCTGGCCCTTCTTGAACGCCATCAGGGTCGGGATGGCCTGGATCTCGGCGGCGGAGGCCAGCGCCTGCTCGGCCTCGGTGTCGACCTTGGCGTGGAAGACGTCGGGGTGCTTGTCCGACGATGCGGTGAACGTCGGGGCGAACGCCCGGCACGGCCCGCACCATGACGCCCAGAAGTCCACCAGCACGATGTCGTTGTCGCTGATGATGCCGTTGAATTCGGCGGCGGTGATGTCCTTGGTGCTCACGCTTCTCCCAACATTGCGGTGTACCTGCTTGTTCCCGGTATCTGGTCGGCTCAATCCTGGTCTGGTCAGCTCAATCGCGCCAGCGCAGTGGCCGCGTCGTAGCCATTGAACCCGTCCAGGGTTCCGCTGCGCAGGCGGTTGACCCAACCGGGGTCGGCCAGCAGGGCCCGGCCGATCGCGACCATGTCGAACTCACCCGCGTCGAACTGCTCCACCAGCTGATCCACCGGCCCCGGCTCGATGACCTGGCCCGGCTTCTCGGACCGGAATGCGGTCTGCAGGCCGACCGAACCGACCGTGATGACGGGCGTCCCGGTGACCTTCTTGGTCCAGCCGGCCAGCGTCAGCGCGGGGTCGGCGTCGGGGAAGGCCGGCACATAGTGGCGGCGCGTCGACGGATGCAGCGCATCGACACCGGCATCGACCAACGGCGCCAGCAGTTCCTGCAACTGAATCGGGTCGTCGACGAGCGTCGCGTTGTAGTCGGTGCCCTTCCACTGCGAGAAGCGGTAGATGATCGGGTAGTCCGGGCCGACTGCGGCCCGCACCGCGGCAACCACCTCGGCGGGGAACCGCGTGCGGTTCTGGACCGAACCGCCGTACTCGTCGGTGCGCAGATTCGTTCTGGTCCACAGGAATTGGTCGAGCAGGTAGCCGTGGGCACCATGCAGCTCGACGGCGTCGAAGCCGACCTCCTTGGCGTTGCGGGCCGCCTCGGCGAACCACTGCGCGACGGCGGGGAGCTCGTCGGCATCCAGCGCGCGCCCGATCTGCTCGCCGTGGCCGTTGACGCCCGACGGACTGACCGGTGCCACCCCGTCGCGGTCGCCACGCTCGGCGCCCTGGTGCCACAGCTGGGCGGCGATGGTCGCGCCGTGGCGGTGCACCGCGCTCGTGACGTTGCGCCAGCCGTCGAGCGCCTCGGCGCCCACGAGCGTCGGGATGTCCGGCGAGCCGGCTGCCGACGGGTCACCCACCCGCACGCCTTCGGTGATGATCAGGCCCACGCCGCCGGCGGCCCGACGCGCGTAGTACTCCGCCACGTCGGGCCCCGGGACACCTCCGGGCGACGCCTGCCTGGTCATGGGTGCCATCGCGAACCGGTTGGGCACGGTCAGGTTCCGCAGGGCCAGTGGGGCGAAGAGTCCAGATGCATCGACGGTCATGAGCCTATGCAACACCGCGCCGGCTCAACCGATTCCGGCGGCGCCCGGCTGGCGGTCACTCATCGGCCGTCAGGCCGACGACGGCAAGTCCTGTGCGCGGCGGGCTTCGAACCGCCAGATCGCCTGGTGCAGCGCGTCGGCGTGCCAGCCGGCCGCGTCCGCGACTGCGGCGAGGAGCCCTGCCGTGTCGACCGGGCCGCCATCAGCAACCTCGCGCGCGACGTATCCCGCGACCGTCGGATCGGTGCCCGGCAGTTCCGCCAGCATCAGCAGGAAGCGCCAGGTGAAGCCCGACCGTTGCCCGGGCACCGCGCACCACGCCCGCTTGGCCGCCTTCGCCCGCTCCGGGTCCGCGGCGACGACCCGTAGGTCCTCGGTGGTGCCGATCCCCAGTGCGACGAAGGCCTGCGCCACTTGTGTCAGCGCCACCGATCGCAGCGGTGCGTCTTTCCTCGTGGACGTCGGCCGCCGGTTACCGATCTGGGCGGCCCACTGCTCCGGACCACCCAGTGCCTCGACATTGGCGAGCAGTTCGGCTGCGCCGTCGGTGTCGGCGTCACCGCCTTGCCCGGCCCGGTAACTGCGGTACCGCTCGACGATGGTGTCGACGGTGAGGTGCCGGGCGCCCGGTGCATAGATCGCGTCAATGATGCAGAGCGCCAATGAATTCGGATAGCCGACGGGCGTCGGCCAGCCGGCCGGGTCCCCGAGATCGCGTTCGCACGCGGCCCGCAGTCGTTCGATGTCAGCGTTCATCGTGTTGCCTCCTGTCGCAACGGACCGGTGTGGTCCTGTTGCGCTGGAAGCTAGAGAAGGGCTCCGACAAGAACGCCGCGTGCAGGTGTCGGAATCGGGAGTTATCCACAGGGCCGACGACTTCCCAAGCGTGGATATGTAGGGAATCCCCTTATTTGCCCGGCAGTCTCGCGGCCCTAGCGTCGATGTCATGAGCCGACTGGAAGGGGCCGACATGTTCGACGGTGTATTCATCCGGCGTTGCGGCAGCATGGCATTCACGTTGATCGGCGCCTTCGGCACGGCGGGCGTCGCGTGGGCGCCACCTGCCGCCGCCGACGTGGTCGAGGAGTACGTGAGGGGCTACTGTTCGCCGCCGAACGGTCAGGACTGCAATGCCCGGCCGTCGATCCATTTCGACGCCCACATCGCCGAGAAGGTGCTGGCATCGTTCAACAACGACGCCAACGGCTGTTCGGACATCGTCGTGCGCTTCTATCTCGATGGTCGCCAGATCGCTGCCCCGGCCATCGCGCGGCCCGGCAGCACGGTCACCGCTCCGCCGGCCTACACCAAGACGGCCGGTGGCCACGAGCTGAGTGTCAGCGCCACCGGCATCAAGGGTGGCTGCAACACCGGCACGTTGGAGGCGTTCGGCGGCACGTTGTCCGCCAACGTCATCGAACTGCGGCAGTGAGTGCGCGCCGCGGAATCAGACGGTGAAGCCCAGAGCCCGGAGCTGTTCGCGACCGTCGTCGGTGATCTTGTCCGGGCCCCACGGCGGGTTCCACACCCAGTTCAGCTTGAGGTCGCTGACCAGGCCGGCGCCGACCAGGGCGGTCCGGGACTGGTCCTCGATCACGTCGGTCAACGGACAGGCGGCCGACGTCAGCGTCATGTCCAGCTTCACGACGGTGCCTTCGTCGCCCTCTTCGAGGGTCATGCCGTAGACGAGCCCGAGGTCGACGACGTTGATGCCGAGCTCAGGGTCGACGACGTCGCGCATGGCCTCCTCGACGGCGTCGAGCAGTTCGGGGTCGTCGACCACGTTGGCCGCGGTGGCGGCTTCGGGTGTGCCTTCAGTCATCGCTTGTCCTCCGCAATTGCGCCGGCGGATGCCAGCGCCGTGTCTTTGGCGCTCGCCTCGGCGAGCGCGGCTTTGAACGCGGTCCAGCCCAGCAGCGCGCATTTCACGCGTGCCGGGTACTTGGCGACACCGGCGAACGCGATGCCGTCACCCAACACATCTTCGTCCCCCTCGACGTTGCCGCGGGAGGAAATCATCTCGGTGAACGCGCCGACGGTCTTGAGCGCTTCGTCCACGGTCTGGCCGATCACCTGATCGGTGAGCACCGACGTCGACGCCTGGCTGATCGAGCAGCCCTGGCCGTCGTACGAGATGTCGGCGATGGTCTCGCCGTCGTCGGACAGTGTCACCCGCAGCGTCACCTCGTCACCACACGTCGGGTTGACGTGGTGCACCTGCGCGCCGAACGGCTCACGCAGCCCGCGGTGATGCGGGTGCTTGTAGTGGTCCAGGATCACTTCCTGGTACATCTGTTCCATTCTCATGCAAAGAACTCCACAGCGCGTTTGACGCCCGCGACCAGCCGGTCCACCTCGTCGAGCGTGTTGTAGACGGCGAACGACGCCCGGGCCGTCGCGGCGATACCGAACCGCCGGTGCAGTGGCGCCGCGCAGTGATGCCCAACCCGGACCGCGATGCCCTCGTCATCCAGAATCTGGCCGACGTCGTGGGCATGTACACCGTCGAGCACGAAGCTCACCGGAGACCCGCGATGCTCGGTGGTGGTCGGCCCGATGATCCGCACCTGCGGAATCTGGGTCAGCCCATCCAACGTGGCGGCCACCAGCTCGGCTTCGTGCGCCTCGACAGCGGCCATCCCGATGGCATCGAGATACCGTGCGGCAGCGGCCAATCCGACCACCTGCGACGTCATCGGCGTACCGGCCTCGAAGCGCTGCGGCGCGGCCGCATAGGTCGCCGACTCCATCGTGACGGTCTCGATCATGGATCCGCCCGTGAGGAACGGCGGCAGCGCGTTGAGCAGCGCACGGCGCCCGTACAGCACACCGATCCCGGTGGGCCCCAACATCTTGTGACCAGAGAAGGCCGCGAAGTCGACGTCGAGCGCGTGGAAGTCGACGGGCTGGTGCGGCACCGACTGGCAGGCGTCCAGCACCGTCAGCGCACCGACAGCCTTGGCCCGACGCACGATCTCCGCGACCGGCGCGACGGCACCCGTGACGTTCGAATGATGGGTGAAGGCAACCACTTTCACCCGGTCATCGAGCTGCAGCGAATCGAGGTCGATGCGGCCGTCATCGGTCACCGAATACCAGCGCAGTTCCGCGCCGGTCCGGCGGGCCAGCTCCTGCCACGGGATCAGGTTGGCGTGGTGCTCCAGCTCCGTGGTGACGATGACGTCCCCCGGCCCGACCACGCGGTCGAACCGGTTGTCCCCCACCGCATACGACACCAGGTTCAGGGCCTCGGTGGCGTTCTTGGTGAAGACGAGCTCGTCGTCGTCGGCACCGACGAACGCCGCGATGTCGGCACGGCCCTGTTCGTAGGCGTCGGTCGACTCCTCCATCAGCTGGTGCGCACCGCGGTGCACCGCGCCGTTGGAGGTGGTCAGGAACTCCCGCTCGGCATCGAGCACCTGCAGCGGCTTCTGCGACGTGGCCCCGGAATCCAGGTACGCCAACGTGTTTCCGCCGCGCATCACCCGACTCAGGATCGGGAAGTCGGCCCTGATCCTGGTCAGGTCGAGGTCGACTGACGCTGTCATGGGAATCAGGCTCCGGCGGCCGCGGCCTGCGTGTAGCGCTCGTAGCCGTTCTCTTCGAGCTCGTCGGCCAGCTCCGGACCACCGGAGGTGATGATGCGGCCGTCGAAGAAGACGTGCACGAACTGCGGACGGATGTAGCGCAGGATGCGGGTGTAGTGCGTGATCAGCAGGACGCCGCCGTGCTCGGCCTCGGCGTACCGGTTGACGCCCTCGGACACGACGCGCAGTGCGTCGACGTCCAGGCCCGAGTCGGTCTCGTCGAGGATGGCGATCTTCGGCTTCAGCAGGCCCAGCTGCAGGATTTCGTGGCGCTTCTTCTCACCACCGGAGAAGCCCTCGTTGACGCTGCGCTCGCCGAACGCCGGGTCGATGTCCAGCTCCGACATGGCGGTCTTGACCTCTTTGACCCAGTGGCGCAGCTTGGGGGCCTCGCCACGGACCGCGGTCGCCGCGGTGCGCAGGAAGTTCGACATCGAGACGCCGGGCACCTCGACGGGGTACTGCATGGCCAGGAAGAGGCCGGCGCGCGCACGCTCGTCGACGCTCATCTCCAGCACGTCCTCGCCGTCCAGGGTGATGGAGCCCGAGGTGACGGTGTACTTGGGGTGGCCGGCGATGGCGTACGACAGCGTCGACTTGCCAGAACCGTTGGGGCCCATGACCGCGTGGGTCTCGCCCGACTTCACCGTCAGGTTGACGCCCTTGAGGATCGGCACATCGGCGCCGTCCGGCGTGGTGACCGAGACGTGCAGGTCCTTGATTTCCAGTGTGGTCATGAGTTGTTGCGTCCTTCAGTCAGTTCAAGTTCGTGTTCGATGGCGGCGGTGAGGCGTTCGCGGACTTCCGGCACGGCGATCTTCTGGATGATCTCGCCGAAGAAGCCCCGGACCACCAGGCGGCGGGCCTGGTCCTCGGGAATGCCGCGGGCCTGCAGGTAGAACAGCTGCTCGTCGTCGAAACGTCCGGTGGCACTGGCGTGTCCGGCGCCGACGATCTCGCCGGTCTCGATCTCGAGGTTGGGCACCGAGTCGGCGCGGGCACCGTCGGTGAGCACCAGGTTGCGGTTCACCTCGAAGGTGTCGGTGCCGGTGGCCGCGGCCCGGATCAGCACGTCGCCGATCCACACGGTGTGGGCGTCGGCCTTCTTCGAGTCCGGATCCCCTTGCAGCGCACCCTTGTACAGCACGTTCGAGCGGCAGTTGGGCACCGCGTGGTCGACCAGCAGGCGCGACTCGAAGTGCTGACCCTCGTCGGCGAAGTACAGGCCGAGCATCTCGGCGTCACCGCCGGGGCCCAGGTAACGGGTCCGCGAGGTCAGCCGCACGACGTCACCGCCGAGCGTGACGGCGACGTGCCGCAGCACGGCGTCCTTGCCCAGCGTGGCGTGGTGGGTGCTGACGTTCACCGCGTCGTCGGCCCAGTCGGCGATCGACACGACGGTCAGCCGCGCCGCGTCACCGACGACGAATTCGATGTTGTCGGCGTAGGTTCCGCTGCCGCTCTGGTCGATGACCACGACGGCCTCGCCGAGCTCGGCGACCCGCAGCTGCAGGTGGCCGTACGCGGTCTTGCCCTCACCGGGGCCGGCGATGGCGATCTCGATGGGCTCGGCGACCTGGACGTCGCGACCGACCGACACGATGGTCGCCTCGGTGAACGACGAATATGCCTGCGCGGCAACGCGGTCCGCGGGCACGCCGCCCTGGCCCAGGCGCTCGTCGTCGCGGCCGACGGTCTCGACGGTGACACCGTCGCGCTCCGAAACCTCGACGCGCGCAGCGCCGGTGGCGACAGCGGAGCCGTCGTGCAGGCCGTGCAGACGCTTCAGCGGCGTGAACCGCCACAGCTCGTCACGGCCGCCCGGGACCTCGAAAGCGTTGACGTCGTAGGACGTGAACAGCTCACCCTTGTTGGCGACGATGCCTTCCGTCGCCTCAGTCAGATTCGAACTCACTAGCCGACAGCACCTTCCATCTGCAGCTCGATCAGCCGGTTGAGCTCGAGCGCGTATTCCATTGGCAGTTCCTTGGCGATGGGCTCGACGAAGCCGCGCACCACCATCGCCATGGCCTCGTCCTCGGTCAGGCCGCGGCTCATCAGATAGAACATCTGGTCCTCGCTGACCTTCGAGACCGTGGCCTCGTGACCCATCGTGACGTCGTCCTCACGGATGTCGACGTACGGGTAGGTGTCCGAGCGGCTCACGTTGTCGACAAGCAGCGCATCGCATTTCACGCTCGACTTGGAGCCGTGCGCGCCCTTGTTGACCTGGATCAGGCCACGGTACGACGAGCGGCCGCCACCGCGGGCCACCGACTTGGACACGATGTTGCTCGACGTGTTCGGCGCCAGGTGCACCATCTTGGCGCCGGTGTCCTGGTGCTGGCCTTCGCCCGCGAACGCCACCGAGAGCACCTCGCCCTTGGCGTGCTCGCCGGTCATCCAGACCGCCGGGTACTTCATGGTGACCTTGGAACCGATGTTGCCGTCGATCCACTCCATGGTCGCGCCGGCCTCGGCGCGGGCCCGCTTGGTGACCAGGTTGTAGACGTTGTTCGACCAGTTCTGGATGGTCGTGTACCGAACGCGCGCACCGGGTTTCACCACGATCTCGACGACGGCCGAGTGCAGCGAGTCCGACTTGTAGATCGGCGCGGTACAACCCTCCACGTAGTGCACGTAGGAGCCTTCGTCGGCGATGATCAGCGTCCGCTCGAACTGGCCCATGTTCTCGGTGTTGATGCGGAAGTAGGCCTGCAGCGGGATGTCGACGTGCACGCCCGGCGGCACGTAGATGAACGAGCCACCCGACCACACGGCCGAGTTCAGCGCGGAGAACTTGTTGTCACCGGCCGGGATCACGGTGCCGAAGTACTGCTTGAACAGGTCCGGGTGCTCGCGCAGGCCCGAGTCGGTGTCCAGGAAGATGACGCCCTGCGCCTCGAGGTCCTCGCGGATCTGGTGGTACACGACCTCGGACTCGTACTGTGCGGCGACACCGGCGACCAGGCGCTGCTTCTCGGCCTCCGGGATGCCCAGGCGGTCGTAGGTGTTCTTGATGTCCTCGGGCAGGTCCTCCCAGGACGCGGCCTGCTTCTCGGTGGACCGCACGAAGTACTTGATGTTGTCGAAGTCGATGCCCTCGAGGTCACTGCCCCAGCGCGGCATCGGCTTCTTGTCGAAGATGTGCAGCGCCTTGAGCCGGAAGTCGAGCATCCACTCCGGCTCGTTCTTCTTCGACGAGATGTCGCGGACGACAGCCTCGTTCAACCCACGGGTCGCGGCGGCGCCTGCGGCATCACTGTCTGCCCAGCCGTAGCCGTACGTGCCCAGGGAGGCAATGGTCTCCTCCTGGGTCAGCTGTTCCGGGGTGGTCGTCATTGCGACACTCCTTCTTCTTGGGTCGCGGGGTGGATCGAGTGGACTGCGTTCTCGGGGATGACGGGAACGTGCGTCGTACATGCACAGTCGCCGTTGACGATGGTGGCCAGGCGCTGGACGTGCGTGCCGAGGACCTCGGCGAACGCTTCACGCTCGGCGTCGCACAGTTCGGGGAACTCCTCGGCGACGTGCGAGACCGGGCAGTGGTGCTGGCAGATCTGCACCCCGCCGATCGGCCCCGTCACCGGGGTTGTCGTGGTGGCGTAACCGGCCTTGGTCAGCGCCGCGGCCACCTGGTCCGCGGTGTCGGTGACATCGTCGGTGGCGGTCACGCCGGACAGGATCGAGTCGATACGACGACGCGCGAAGGTGCGGATGGCGTCGTCACCGCCGATTTCGCGCAGCTGGCGCATGGCGGCCGCGGCGAGGTCGTCGTAGGTGTGGCCGAGCTTGGCGCGCCCGGCGGCGGTCAGCCGGTAGCGCTTGGCGGGACGACCACGCCCGTTGTGCTGCCATGCGGCCGCGGCACTGGACTCGGCGTCGCCGGCCTCGATGAGAGCGTCGAGATGACGCCGCACACCAGCGGCGGAGATGCCGAGCTGCTCGCCGATCTGGGTCGCGGTGACCGCGCCTTCCAGCAGCAACTGCACGATGGCCGAACGGGTGTGACCATCGGAAACAGCCGTCGCCGACGCCACCGCGGTCGCGGTGCCGACAGCTTCGGGAGCTCCGGACGGTAATTTCACAACACCATTGTGACGGAATTCAGAACCCGAATCTAGGAAGGTAACCCTTATCACCGAGTTGGCGGGGGCCGAACAGGCCTACGGCTAATCTGCTCTGATGCCCGACCGCCTTCAGCACCTGAGCACGGCCGTCGCGCATTGGCACGCCGACGAACCGTCCGTCGGCTCGCCCCTGAACGCGTCCGAGGTCGCATCCCTGCGCCGGACCCGGCGATTCGGCGCCACCGGAACCGTACTCATGGCCATCGGCGCGCTCGGCGCCGGCGCCCGGCCCGTCGTGCAGGACCCGACGTTCGGCGTGCGCCTGCTGAACCTGCCGTCGCGCATCCAGACCGTCTCACTGACCATGACCACCACCGGCGCCGTCATGATGGCGCTGGCGTGGCTGATGCTGGGCCGCTACACGCTGGGCAAACGCCGGATGTCGCGTAGCCAGCTGGACCAGACACTGCTGCTGTGGGCGCTGCCGCTGCTGATCGCGCCGCCGATGTACAGCAAGGACGTCTACTCCTATCTGGCGCAGAGCCAGATAGCGAGCATCGGGCTGGACCCCTACCGTGTCGGCCCGGCGACCGGTCTCGGGCTCGGCCACGTGTTCACCCTGACGGTGCCGAGCCTCTGGCGCGAGACACCGGCGCCCTACGGACCGCTGTTCCTGTGGATCGGGCGCGGCATCTCCGAGCTCACCGGCGACAACATCGTCGCCGGCGTGCTCTCCCACCGGCTGGTCGTGCTGCTCGGTGTCGCGGCCACGGTGTGGGCAACGCCACGTCTGGCCCGTCGCTGCGGTGTCGCCGAGGTCAGCGCGCTGTGGCTGGGACCGTGTAATCCCCTGCTCTTCATGCACCTCATCGCGGGCATCCACAACGAAGCCCCGATGCTCGGCCTGATGCTCGCCGGCACCGAATTCGCCATGCGCGGCATCGATTCCGGCCGTCCCCTCATCCCCCGACCACTGCACTGGCCACGGCACCGGGAGGACTGGTCCGCGTGGTGGCCGCTGGCGATGCTGCTGACCGGCACGGTGCTCATCGCCATGTCATCGCAGATCAAGCTGCCCTCCCTGCTCGCGCTGGGTTTCGTGGCGATGGCCCTCGCGCGCCGGCTGGGCGGGACGGTCAAGGCCTTCTTCCAGGCCTGTGTGCCGCTGGGCACCGTCGCGCTGGCGGTCATGGCGCTCATCGGCTGGGCCAGCGGCCTGGGCTTCGGCTGGCTGTTCACCCTCGGCACCGCGAACGTGGTGCGGTCCTGGATGTCGCCGCCGACACTCGTCGCGCTCGGCACGGGACAGGTCGGCATCCTGCTGGGCCTGGGCGACCACACCACCGCGGTCCTCGGACTGACCCGTGGGATCGGCGTCTTCGTCATCGGCGTGCTGGTCAGCTGGCTGCTGCTGTCGGTGCTGCGGGGACGGCTCCACCCGCTCGGCGGCCTCGGCGTCGCCATGGGCGCGACGGTGCTGCTGTTCCCCGTCGTGCAGCCCTGGTACCTGCTCTGGGCGATCATCCCGCTGGCCTGCTGGGCGACCCGGCCGGGCTTCCGTGGCACCACCATCGTGGTGACGTTCGTCGTCGGCGTCTTCGGCCCGACGGCCAACGGTGACCGGTTCGCGCTCTTCCAGATCCTCGACGCCACGCTGGCCAGCACCGTCATCGTGCTGCTGCTGATCGCCCTGACGCGCAACAGCCTGCCCTGGCGCGGATTGCCGGAATCAGACAACGGTGACGCCCCTGGTAGCGGCGCTGCCAGGTCCGACGCTTACGCTGAATCCCCGTGAGTTCCGGTGAGACGCCCGTATTGCTGCGCGGCGTCAGCAAGCGCTACGGCGATATCCAGGCCGTGAACAACCTGGATCTGGAGGTGCAGCGCGCCGAGGTGCTGGCCCTGCTCGGACCCAACGGGGCCGGCAAGACCACCACTGTCGAGATGTGTGAAGGCTTCAACAAGCCCGACTCCGGCAGCATCTCGATCCTGGGCCTGGACCCGACGGCCGACAACGCCAAGCTGCGCGCCCGCATCGGCGTGATGCTGCAGGGCGGCGGCGGCTACCCCGCCGCCAAGGCCGGCGAGATGCTGAACCTGGTCGCGGCGTATTCGGCGAACCCGCTCGACCCGCAATGGCTGCTGGACACCCTCGGTCTGACGGAGGCCGCCCGCACCACCTACCGCCGGCTGTCCGGCGGGCAACAGCAGCGCCTGGCGCTGGCCTGCGCCATCGTCGGACGGCCCGAGCTGGTGTTCCTCGACGAGCCGACCGCCGGCATGGACGCCCACGCCCGGATCGTGGTGTGGGAGTTGATCGAAGGCCTGCGCCGCGACGGTGTCACCGTCGTACTGACCACGCATCAGCTCACCGAGGCCGAGGAACTGGCCGACCGGATCGTCATCATCGACCACGGCGCGGCCGTCGCCGCGGGCACTCCCGCCGACCTGACGCGCGGCGGCGCCGAGAACCAGTTGCGCTTCTCGGCCCCGCCCAAATTGGACCTTTCGCTGCTGATCTCGGCGCTGCCGGAGGGCTACCGCGCCACCGAAGCCGGCGCCGGCGAGTACCTGGTGGAAGGGCACATCGACCCACAGGTGCTGGCGACCGTCACCGCATGGGCCGCCCGCCTGAACGTGCTGGCCACCGACATGCGCGTCGAGCAGCGCAGCCTCGAGGACGTGTTCCTCGACCTGACCGGACGGGAGCTGCGGTCGTGAGTACCGAGACCAATCGGTTCGCACCGGGGACGTTCACCCCGGACCCGCGGCCCGCGGGTATCCCCGCCATGCTGGCGGCACAGTACGGCCTGGAGCTCAAACTGCTGCTGCGTAACGGCGAGCAGCTGCTGCTGACCATGTTCATCCCGATCACGCTGCTGGTCGGGCTCACGCTGCTGCCGCTGGGCTCCCTGGGGGACCACCGGCCGGGGACGTTCACCCCGCCGATCATGGCGCTGGCGGTCATCTCGACGGCGTTCACCGGACAGGCCATCGCCGTCGCGTTCGATCGGCGCTACGGCGCGCTCAAGCGCCTCGGCGCCACCGCGCTGCCGGTGTGGGGCATCATCGCCGGCAAGTCGCTGGCGGTCATCACGACGGTGTTCCTACAGTCGATCCTGTTGGGCGGCATCGGCATTGCGCTGGGCTGGCGGCCGAGCCCGCTGAGCCTGCTGCTCGGCGCGCTCGTCATCGCGCTCGGCACGGCCTCGTTCGCGGCGCTGGGTCTGCTGCTCGGCGGGACGCTGAAGGCCGAGATCGTGCTGGCCCTCGCGAACCTGCTGTGGTTCATCCTGGCCGGCCTCGGCGCCCTGACCATCGAGCACCGCGTCGTCCCCGAGGCGCTGCGCTGGGTGGCCCGGCTGACGCCGTCGGGTGCGCTGACCGAGTCCCTCACCCAGGCGATGACGCTGTCGGTGGACTGGTTCGGCATCGCGGTGCTGGCCGTGTGGGGAGTGCTCGCCGCGCTGGCCGCGATGCGCTGGTTCCGGTTCAGCTGACGGGCAGCAACTGCGGCAGCAGGAATTCCAGCTGACCGACCTCTTCGATGTTGTGTTTGACCCACGCCCGCACCATGTCGTCGGGAAACCGGCGGCCCAGCAGGCGGTTGACGGGCGTCATGAACGCCGATCGCGCGCCGACATCGAGCACGCTGACGTAGTGCGCTCCTTCGGCCCCTGCCGACCAGGTGTGCTCGAGGCTGAACACGATCACGCCGGCCACCCGTTGCACGAGCCGGATGCCGGTCTCGTCGAGCTTCTCGACGCGGTCCACCACGTCGACGCGATATTCGGGCCGCCCGCCGAACGCCTCGACGATGCGGAATCGCGCGCCTTCGGCCGCGCCGCCGGTCGGCGCCGGGCGCGCCAGTTCCCACCGGATGTGGTCGACAGGGTGCCACGCCAGGTACCGGTCGATGACCTGATCCCCGTAGCGCATGGTGCCGCCGAGGTGCGTGAACCAGTCGAGGAGCATCGGCGGCGTCACTCCAGGTAGCGGCCGGTGCTCGATGGTGACCCGACGACGGCCGTGGGGTGCGTCGAAGTACCGGACGGTTGCGGTGTCGACGGACCGCAGCGGATACAGGATCGGTCGGCTCATAGCTCCTCCAAGATACGGTTCCGTTTCTTGATCAAGACGCTAGGCTCGTCAGTTAAGATACGCAAGCGTTTCTTCAAGGAGGCCCGATGCGACGACGCGGCGACGAGCTCGACGCGGCGATCCGCGCCGCGGTCATGACACTGCTCACCGAGCAGGGACCCGCCGGAGTGACGATGGAGGCCGTCGCCGCCGCGGCGCGCACCAGCAAGCCCGTGCTGTACCGGCGCTGGCCCGACGGCGCCGCACTGCTGCGAGACACCTTGCTGCGCAACGCGAAAGCAGCGATCCCACACACCGACACCGGCAGCTACCGCGGCGACATGCTGGCGGTGCTGCGCGGCTGGGCCGCGATGTTCACCGGACCACAGGCCGCCACCATGCGCGCGGTGGTCGCGGCCATGACCGGGGATGACGAACTCGCCGCGGCATTCCGGGACGACGTGATCGGGTGGCGCAAGGCGGAGATGGCCGACCTGCTGGCCCGTGGCGTCGCCCGCGGCGACGTCCGTCCCGACGTCCCCGTCGAGATCGCCCGCGAGCTCGGCCAGAGCGTGCTCTGGCACCGGCTGCTCATCACCGGCGATCCCATCACCGACGAGCTGGTCGTCGACCTCGTCGACCAGGTGCTGGTGCCGTTCGTCGCCCCTACTACGCCACGTAGTTAGCGCTGGCCTACGATCAGACCGTGCTCGACAAGCTGCCCATCCCCTCGCTTCGGGTCCAGCGGCTCATCGCGTTCCTCGTCATCCTGACCCAGGGCGGCATCGCCGTCACCGGGGCCATCGTCCGCGTCACCGCATCCGGACTGGGCTGCCCGACGTGGCCGCAGTGCTTCCCCGGCAGCTTCGTGCCGGTGCCGCACGCCGAAGTGCCCGTCGTGCATCAGGCCGTCGAATTCACCAACCGCATGTTCACGTTCGGCGTCGTGCTGACGGCCGCCCTGGCGGTGCTCGCCGTCATCCGTGCCGGCCGCCGCCGCGAGGTGCAGGTCTATGCCTGGCTGATGCCGGCGTCGACTGTGGTGCAGGCGGTCATCGGCGGCATCACGGTCCGCACCGGGCTGCTGTGGTGGACGGTCGCCGTCCACCTGCTGGTGTCGATGGTGATGGTCTGGCTGGCCGTGCTGCTCTACGTCAAGATCGGCGAACCCGACTCGGGCACCGAGGAACTCGTCGTGCCGCAGCCGCTGCGCTGGTTCACCGCACTGACCGCCGTCACCCTGTCCGCGGTGCTCGTCACCGGGACCTTGGTGACCGGCGCCGGACCACATGCCGGCGACAAGAGCGCCTTGCAACCGGTCAAGCGCCTGCAGGTCGAGATCACCGATCTGGCGCACCTGCACTCGTCGCTGCTGGTGGCCTACCTCAGCTTCGTCATCGGCCTGGGCTTCGCACTGCTCGCGGTGCGCGCCCCCAAGCCCGTACTGCTGCGGCTGGCGGTGCTGGCCGGGCTGGTGCTCGCGCAGGGCGCCGTCGGCGCGGTCCAGTTCTACACCGGCGTCCCCGCCGTTCTGGTCGCCATCCACGTCGCGGGCGCCGGCGCCTGCACCGCGGCCACGGCGGCGCTGTGGGCGTCGATGCGAGTGCGGACATCCGCGTAGCGAGTCCCTGGCTTCAGTCGGGTCTGCGGCATCCCGTCACAGATTGCAACCAGGGACGCCGCGATGCCGAAATCGATCCCAGACTTGAGTCAAAGTAGCGATATGCCGCCGCAGATTGACGTCAGGGATCTCAGCCCAACCGATCTTTGTCAGCGGATTTTCAGCGCCGCAGCGGCTCTCTTGCCCAGCACCGTCGTCACCGTGTGTCGGTCGATGTCATCCAGGGTCAGCACCGCTTGGGGCCGGGTGATCCGCTTCATGTCCTCGGCTGACGGCTGCGGTACCAACGGCGCGATTTCGCGCGCCTCATCGACGTCGATGACCTTGTGCACCCACTCACTCTGATCGGTGCGTTCACGGCCGACGATCACGAACCAGTTGGCCAGGAAAACCTGAAGCCGCGGGATCAACGTCCACACCTTGCGCCGGTCCAGCGTCGAGCGCGCATCTGGCCGGGTGAACGCGAGCCAAGCGAGTGAACCGCTGTCTGCCTCCGTCAGCTTCCAGAACACTCGCCCGTGGTGAGGAACGGCATTGGCGACGGCCGCAACGCCCTCCCCGATTTCTCGGGCCAGTCTCCGGTAGTCGCCGATTCCGTCATAAAACTCGTCAGACACGGTTACCCCCGGCCCGACAGCGGACCGAGCCCGAGCCGCTCCAGGGCCCACTCGACGCCGACGGCGAATTGCCGTTGCGCCACAGCGCGTTCGGACTCGGCCAGCTGCCGCCAGCCCAGGCCCGGTTCGACGAGTTCCAGCTCGAGCAACCGCGGGTCCCGGTGATCGCCGATGACGTCCACCCGCGCGTACAGGAACTCCTCCGGCTCGATCCCGAGATGCGCGGCCGCAGCGGCCAGCGTCGCGTAGCCGACGTCCCACAGTTCGAAATCCGGGTCGGCCGGCTGTAGCTGTTCCTCGGCGTACGTGCCGGATTCGTGCATCTCCACACTGCCACCGGGCGGCGGCAACATCGGCCCCTTGATGAACGCGTGCGACTGCTTGCCGGCCAGGAACACCAGGGCGGTCTCCCCTGCCTCGATACGCTCGTCATACGGCTGGATCAGCGCCGTGCGGCCATCGGCCTGGAGCGCGGCAGCATGCGCGGCGGCCGCGGCGGCATCGGTGAATCGTTGCGCCCCAACCGAACCCGCACCCACCGCGGGTTTGACCACGATTTGACCGCTGGGCACCGTCACCGACTCACCCGGCGCGAAGAAACCGCTGGGCACCGTCGGCACGCCGGCCGCCGCCAAGTCCGCCAGGTAACGCTTGTCGCTGTTCCACGCCACCACCCCGGGCGCGTTCAGCAGATTGCGCACCTTCGTGGTCCAGGCCAGGAATTCGTCGTGCCGCTCGGTGTAGTCCCACGTGGCCCGCAGGATCACGAGATCGGCCTGCAGTGTGGCCGGGTCGTCCCAGGCCAGCCACTGCGCATGCAAACCGCGGTCCCGCAACGCCTTGACCAACCCGTCGTCGTCTCCGTCGCCTTCGACGAGAGCCCGGCAACCTGCCAAAACGATGCGTGGATGACGGATATCGGGCCGCGCGAGTTTCACGTTGGAATGATAGGTGGCATGCACGCCATCGAAGTCGCCGAACTCGGCGGTCCAGAAGTCCTGTCCTTCGTCGAACGCCCCGAGCCCACGCCGGGCCCGGGCGAGGTCCTGATCAAGGCCGAGGCCATCGGCGTCAACTTCATCGACACGTATTTCCGCTCCGGCCTCTATCAGCGCGAAGTGCCGTACATCCCCGGCACCGAGGTCTGCGGCACCATCACCGCGGTTGGTGACGATGTGGCGGCGCTGGCCGTCGGCGACCGCGTGGTCACCGCCGCCGCCGACGCCACCTACTCCGAATACTGCGTCGCACCAGCCGATTACGTGGCCTACGTCCCAGAGGGCGTCGACCCTGAGGTGGCGGCTGCGGCACTGCTTAAAGGCATGACGGCGCATTACCTGATCAAGTCGACCTATCCGGTCCAGCAGGGCGACACCGTGCTGCTGCACGCCGGCGCCGGCGGCGTCGGGCTCATCCTCACGCAGTGGGCCACCAGCATGGCCGTCCGGGTCATCACCACCGTCTCCAACCAGGACAAGGCCGAGTTGTCCCGGCGGGCCGGCGCCATCGAGGTGCTCGACTATCCCGACGACCCCGCCGAGTTCGGCGCCAAGATCCGCGAACTGACGGGCGGTAACGGCGTCGCCGCCGTCTACGACGGGGTGGGCGCGTCCACGTTCGAGGCCAGCCTGGCCAGCCTCGCGGTGCGCGGCACCCTGGCACTGTTCGGCGCCTCGAGCGGTCCCGTGCCGCCGTTCGACCTGCAGCGGCTCAACAGCGCGGGCTCGTTGTTCGTCACCCGGCCGACGCTGGCGCACTACACCCGCACGGCCGACGAATTCTCGTGGCGGGCAGGCGAACTGCTGCAGGCCGTCGCCGACGGCACCATCAACGTGACGGTCAGCCAGCGCTACCCGCTGGCCGACGCCGCCCGTGCACACGCCGACCTGCAGGCCCGCCTGACCGTCGGCTCGGTGGTGCTGGTGCCCTAGACCGGCTCGGCCGCCGGGAACGTCCAGGCGCCGTCGAGAATCTCGGCCCGCGGGCGGTACAGCCGCACGGTGTAGTTCCAGCCCGGCGTGATCGGCAGCAGATTGTCGGCACCCGCGCCACCGAACTGGATGGTTGTCGAACCGTCGGCGGCCTTGACCGCGGTGATGTTGTTCAGCGAGTAGGCATTCTGCTCGTTGGCGGTGAAGTAGCCGTCCTTGTTGTAGACCGTCACCGACCAGAAACCGTCCACCGGAACGTCTTTGACGGTGAGCCGGTGCACCGTGGTGCCGTCGTTCTCGGACGGCACCACGGTCAGGTAGAACGCGTCGCGCTCGGGGTTGCCGCCCCAGGCGTTGGCCGAGCCGATCAGGTGCCGCACCGGGTCGGTGTCGGCCGCGGTGCCGAACATGCCCTTGGTGTCCGGCAGCGTCGTGGCCAGCGTGACGAGGGCGTCGCGCACGGTCTTCTGGCTGACGGGGTCCCAGTCGGGTACCTCGAAGCTGCCCGGGGCGTCCTGCGCGACGGTGACGGCGTCCTGCAGCGCGTGTACGGCGGCCAGGTCGGCGGCATCGTTGGGATCGACCAGCGTGCGGACGGCCACCGCCACGTACCGGGTGCCGACGGCCTCGCGTGTCAGGTCGACCGTCGCCGGGGCGTAGGCGACCTGGGTCGTGTAGTGGTCCTCGTTGATGACCTGGAGCGACATGAACCGGCCCGCGCTGTCGGGCAGGGTGACGGTGACCGGTCCGGCGTCGAGGTCGAACACCGCGGCCGAGTAGAGGGTGTCGCGGTTCTGCCGGATGACGACCTGGTGATCGATCGAGCTCAGTTCGCGATGATGAAGAAAGCCACCGACGCCGCCGTCGTTCACGATGCCGGAGAAGTACAGGTCCGATTCGGCGCGGGCGAAATTGTCGGGGCTCACCGGTTGGGGCATGCCCCCAAGCTAGCGGGTCAGTGGAACAGCATCGGCAGCGCGAGTGCCGAGTCGACCGCCAGCGCGCAGAACACGACGGCGAGGTAGTTGTTCGACTGCAGGAACAGGCGCAGTGGCTTCACCGGCTCACCGCGCTTCACGCCCGAGTACAGCTGGTGCGCCATCACCAGGAACCAGACGCCGGCGACGAGCGCGACGGCCGCGTACAGCCAGCCGGTGGCGAACGCGAGCGCGAGCGTCGTGAGGACCGTGGCCCAGGTGTAGATCAGGATCTGCTTGGTGACCGCGCGCTCGGTGGCGACGACGGGCAGCATCGGCACGCCGGCCGCCTCGTAGTCCTCCTTGTAACGCATGGCCAGCGCCCAGGTGTGCGGCGGCGTCCAGAAGAAGATGATCAGGAACATCACCAGCGCCGGCCACTGGATGGTGCCGGTGACCGCCGACCAGCCGATCATCACCGGCATGCAGCCGGCCGCGCCGCCCCACACCACGTTCTGCGAGGTGCGGCGCTTCAGCAGCAGCGTGTAGACGAAGACGTAGAAGGCGATGGTCGCCAGCGCCAGCAGGCCCGACAGCAGATTCGAGCTACGCCACAGCCACAGGAACGACGTGACCGTGAGCACCAGGCCGAAGATCAGCGCGTTGCGGGTGGGCACCGTCGCGCGGGCCAACGGCCGGCGGGCGGTGCGCTTCATCACCTTGTCGATGTCGGCGTCGGCAACACAGTTCAGCGTGTTGGCGCCGGCCGCCGCGAGCAGCCCGCCGACCAGGGTGTTGAGGATCAACAGCGGCTTGATCGGACCCTGACTGGCCACCACGTCGAAGCGGTGCGCCAGCAGCATCGCCGGGATCGTCGTAACCAGCAGCAGCTCGATGACACGCGGCTTGGTGAGCGCGATGTAGGCCAGCAACGTGTCCCGAACGCGGTTCGGCGACTTGGTCCCCGAAGCAGCGTCGTGCTCGTCAGACGCCGCAGCTCCGGGACCGAAACCGTGTGCCCCGTGGACGGAACGGCGCTCGCGAATGCTCACGCAGATATCTCCTCGGAAGTCACGGCCGCGCAGCCTCTACTACAGACGATGGTAGACCGCGCACCTGAGTGCTCCACACCGCAGGGTGCATTCAGGTGAACGGAAACCCAATCACGGACAGGCCAAAGGTGAAGCGGTCTGCACCACACCAGCGGCGCGCACTAGGGTAGTCATGCAGCTCGCTTGCGATTTGCCGAGCCCGAGACGTCCCTCAGTAGGAGTGCGCCCGTGACCACAGTCGAAGAGATTTCCGAACTCACCCGCCCGCACCACCCGGACGACTGGACCGAGCTGGACTCGGCCGCCGTCGACACCGTGCGCGTGCTGGCCGCGGATGCGGTTCAGAAGGTCGGAAACGGCCACCCCGGAACCGCCATGAGCCTGGCCCCGCTGGCCTACACCCTGTTCCAGCGCCAGATGCGCCACGACCCGTCCGACACCCACTGGATCGGCCGTGACCGCTTCGTCCTGTCGTGTGGACATTCCAGCCTGACGCTGTACCTGCAGCTGTACCTGGGCGGCTTCGGCCTCGAGCTGGCCGACATCGAGGCGCTGCGCACCTGGGGCTCGCTGACCCCCGGCCACCCCGAGTACGGCCACACCAAGGGTGTCGAGATCACCACCGGTCCCCTGGGCCAGGGTCTGGCGTCGTCGGTCGGCATGGCGATGGCCGCCCGCTACGAGCGCGGTCTGTTCGACCCCGACGCCGCTCCGGGTGAGAGCCCGTTCGACCACTTCATCTACGTGATCGCCTCGGACGGCGACATCGAAGAGGGCGTGACGAGCGAGGCGTCGTCGCTCGCCGGCACCCAGCAGCTGGGCAACCTGATCGTGCTGTGGGACAACAACAAGATCTCCATCGAGCACGACACCAACATCGCGCTGTCCGAGGACACCTGCGCCCGCTACCGCGCCTACGGCTGGCACGTGCAGGAGGTCGAGGGCGGCGAGAACGTCGTCGCGATCGAAGAGGCGCTGGCCGCGGCGCGCGCGGTGACGGACCGCCCGTCGTTCATCTCGGTGCGCACCATCATCGGCTACCCGGCGCCCACCAAGATGAACACCGGCGGGGTGCACGGTTCGGCGCTGGGCGCCGACGAGGTCGCCGCCACCAAGAAGGTGCTGGGCTTCGACCCGGACAAGAGCTTCGAGGTGAAGCCCGAGGTCATCGAACACACCCGTGAACTGGTCGCCCGCGGCAAGAAGGCGCACGACGAGTGGCAGGTCGCGTTCGACGCCTGGGCCGCCAAGGAGCCCGAGCGCAAAAAGCTGCTGGACCGCCTGGAGGCCGGCGAACTGCCCGAGGGCTGGGACGCCGACCTGACGTACTGGGAGCCGGGCAGCAAGGCCGTCGCGACGCGTGCCGCGTTCGGCAAGGTCCTCAACGACGTGGCCGGCAAGCTGCCCGAATTGTGGGGTGGCTCAGCCGATCTCGCGGGCAGCAACAACACCACCATCAACGGGGTGAAGTCGTTCGGCCCGCCGTCGATCTCGACCGAGGACTACACCGCCGACTGGTACGGCCGCGTGCTGCACTTCGGCATCCGCGAGCACGCCATGGGTTCGATCCTCAACGGCATCGTGCTGCACGGCCCGACGCGTCCGTTCGCAGGCACCTTCCTGCAGTTCGCCGACTACATGCGCCCGGCGGTGCGGTTGGCCGCGCTGATGGACATCGACCCGATCTACATCTGGACCCACGACTCCATCGGTCTGGGTGAGGACGGCCCGACGCACCAGCCGATCGAGCACCTGGCCGCGCTGCGCGCGATCCCGAACCTGTCGGTGGTCCGTCCCGCCGACCCGAACGAGACCGCCTACACGTGGCGCACCATCCTGCAGCGCACCCACGGCAACAACCCGACCGGTTTCATCCTGACCCGCCAGGGGGTACCCGTCCTCGAGGGCACGTCGTCGGAAGGTGCGGCGAAGGGTGGCTACGTGCTCGGCGGCGGTAACCCGGCCGACGACGCCGACGTCATCATCATCGCGACGGGCTCCGAGGTACAGCTGGCCGTCGAGGCACAGAAGCTGTTGGCGGACAAGGACATCGTCGCCTACGTGGTGTCGATGCCGTGCCTGGAATGGTTCGAGGCGCAGCCGAAGGAGTACCGCGACGCGGTGCTTCCGCCCGACGTCTCGGCACGTGTTGCGGTCGAGGCCGGCATCGCGCAGCCTTGGCACAAGCTGGTCGGTGACACCGGCGAGATCATCTCGATCGAGCACTACGGCGCATCGGCCGACGACAAGACCCTGTTCCGGGAGTTCGGCTTCACCGCTGAGGCCGTCGTCGCCGCCGCAGAACGCTCGTTGGACAACTGACAACCGATTCAGAAAAGAGCACCCTCATGACTCAGAACCCGAACCTCGCGGCGCTGAGCGCCGCCGGTGTCTCCGTGTGGCTCGACGACCTGTCGCGTGAGCGGCTGCAGACCGGAAACCTGCAGCAGCTGATCGACACCCGCAGCGTTGTGGGCGTCACCACCAACCCTTCGATCTTCCAGGCCGCGCTGTCGAAGGGCACGGCCTACGACGAGCAGGTGCACGAACTGGCGTCGCGCGGCGCCGATGTCGACGCCACCATCCGCACCGTCACCACCGACGACGTCCGCAACGCGTGCGACGTGCTGGCCAAGGTGTACGAGGCCACCGGCGGCGTCGACGGCCGGGTGTCGATCGAGGTCGACCCGCGCCTGGCGCACGACACCGACAAGACGATCCTGCAGGCCATCGAGCTGTGGAAGATCGTCGACCGGCCCAACCTGCTGATCAAGATCCCGGCGACGCTGGCGGGCCTGCCGGCGATCACCGCGGTGATCGCCGAGGGCATCTCGGTCAACGTCACCCTGATCTTCTCGGTGGAGCGGCACCGGGCCGTGATGGACGCCTACCTGACCGGGCTCGAGAAGGCCCGCGAAGCCGGCCACGACCTGTCCAAGATCCATTCCGTCGCTTCGTTCTTCGTGTCCCGCGTGGACACCGAGATCGACGCGCGGCTGGAGAAGATCGGCGGCTCGGCGCTGGGTCTGCGCGGCAAGGCCGGCGTCGCCAACGCCCGGCTGGCCTACGCGGCCTATGAGCAGGTCTTCGGCGGCCCGCAGTTCGCGAACCTCAAGGCCGAGGGCGCTCGCGTGCAGCGTCCGCTGTGGGCGTCGACCGGCGTGAAGAACCCGGACTACCCGGACACGCTGTACGTCACCGAGCTGGTCGCCGCCGACACGGTCAACACCATGCCGGAGAAGACGCTGGAGGCCGTCGCCGACCACGGTCAGATCACCGGAGACACCATCACCGGCACGGCTGCGGCCGCACAGGCCGTGTTCGACGAGCTCTCGGCCGTCGGTATCGACCTTGCTGACGTGTTCAACGTCCTCGAGGTCGAGGGCGTGGAGAAGTTCGAGAAGTCCTGGGGCGAGCTGCTCGAGGCCACTCAGGGTCAGCTCGACGCGCTGAAATGAGCGACAGCAGCGGGCGGCCGACGGACTGGGTGAACCCGCTGCGGGACAAGCGTGACAAGCGCATGCCCCGCATCGCCGGCCCGTGCGCGGTCGTGATCTTCGGTGTCACAGGCGATCTCGCCCGGAAGAAGCTCATGCCGGCGATCTACGACCTCGCGAACCGCGGGCTGCTGCCGCCGTCGTTCGCCTTGGTGGGGTTCGCCCGGCGTGACTGGGCCGACGAGGATTTCGGCAAGGTCGTGTACGACGCCGTCAAACAACATGCTCGGACACCGTTCCGGCAGGAGGTCTGGGACCGACTGGCCGAGGGATTCCGGTTCGTGCAGGGCACGTTCGACGACGACGCAGCGTTCCAACGGCTGCGTGACACGTTGCACAAGCTCGACGAGGAACGCGGCACCGGCGGCAATCACGCGTTCTACCTGTCGATTCCGCCGAACGCGTTCCCGCAGGTGTGCGAGCAACTGTCGACGTCCGGCCTGGCCAACAAGTCGGACGGGTCCTGGAGCCGGGTGGTCATCGAGAAACCGTTCGGTCACGACCTGGCCAGCGCCGAAGCGCTCAACGGGGTCGTCAACAGTGTGTTCCCGGAGTCATCGGTGTTCCGCATCGACCACTACCTGGGCAAGGAGACCGTCCAGAACATCCTGGCCCTGCGGTTCGCCAACGAGTTGTTCGAGCCGGTGTGGAACGCCCATTACGTCGACAGTGTGCAGATCACCATGGCCGAAGACATTGGTCTCGGTGGCCGCGGCGGTTACTACGACGGAGTGGGCGCCGCCCGCGACGTCATCCAGAACCACCTGCTGCAGCTGCTCGCGCTGACGGCGCTGGAGGAGCCGGTCAACTTCTCGCCGCATGAACTGCAAGCCGAGAAGATCAAGGTGCTGTCGGCAACGCACCTGGCCGAGCCGCTGGACGAGACCACGGCACGCGGTCAGTACGCCGCCGGCTGGCAGGGCGGACAGAAGGTGGTCGGGTTGCTCGACGAGGAAGGCTTCTCGAAGACGTCCACCACCGAGACATACGCCGCCATCACCGTCGAAGTCGACACGCGGCGCTGGGCCGGCGTGCCGTTCTACCTGCGCACCGGAAAACGGTTGGGGCGCCGGGTCACCGAGATCGCGCTGGTGTTCAAGCGGGCCCCGCACCTGCCGTTCGATGCGACGATGACCGACGAGCTCGGGCAGAACGCACTGGTGATCCGGGTGCAGCCCGACGAAGGCATCACCCTGCGGTTCGGTTCGAAGGTGCCGGGTCATCTCATGGAGGTCCGCGACGTCAGCATGGACTTCTCGTACGGTTCGGCGTTCGCCGAGGACTCCCCCGAAGCCTACGAACGACTGATCCTCGACGTCCTGCTCGGCGAACCGTCGCTGTTCCCAGTCAACGCCGAAGTCGAATTGTCCTGGAAGATATTGGATCCCGTGCTCCAACATTGGGCGGCGCAGGACCGCGCCGGCGGCCGGCCCGAGGCCTACGAAGCAGGCACCTGGGGGCCGGAATCGGCGTTCGAAATGTTGCGGCGCACCGGCCGCGAATGGAGGCGGCCGTGATTCTCGAACTGCCCGACACCGATACCGGTGCGATCAACAAGAAGATCGTCGCCCTGCGCGAAGAGGGCGGCGCCATCACCCTCGGGCGGGTGCTGACCCTGGTGGTGGCACCTGACACCGAAGCCATGCTGGAAGAGGCGATCGACGCGGCCAACACCGCCAGCCGCGAACACCCGTGCCGCGTCATCGTGGTGATCCCGGGCGACCGGCTGGCCACCGAAGCGCGCCTGGACGCCCAACTCCGGGTGGGCCGCGACGCCGGCGCCAACGAGGTTGTGGTGCTGCGTCTTTCGGGTCCACTGGCCGGCCACGCCAGCAGCGTCGTGACGCCCTTCCTGCTTCCGGACACCCCGGTGGTCACCTGGTGGCCCGATGTGGCGCCGGCGGTGCCGGCTGCCGACCCGCTGGGCAAGCTGGCGATCCGGCGGATCACCGATGCTACCAACGGCGAAGACCCGCTGGCGTGCATCAAGAGCCGGCTGGCCGGCTACACGTCCGGGGACACCGATCTGGCCTGGAGCCGGGTGACGTACTGGCGGGCGCTGCTCGCCGCCGCACTGGATCAGGCACCGTATGAACCGATCACCGAAGCACTGGTGTCGGGGCTGAAAGAGGAACCGGCACTGGACATCTTGGCCGGCTGGCTGGCGGCCTGCATCGACGGGCCGGTCAAGCGCGCGGTCGGCGAACTCAAAGTCGTGCTGACCCGGCCGACCGAGACCATCACCCTGAGCCGCCCGCAGACTGGTGTCACCGCGTCGCTCACCCGCACCGGCCGGCCGGAGGCCCGCATTCCGCTGGCCCGCCGGGAAGCTCGCGACTGCCTCGCCGAAGAGATGCGCCGGCTGGATGCCGACGAGATCTACCATCGCGCCCTGGTGGGCCTGGACAAGGTTGTTTATGTCTGAGCAGATCATCGAAAAGTACGCCGACGCAGACGCTTTGGTGACCGCGGCGGGAGACCGCCTGGTGTCGGCCATCAACGGTGCCATCGCGGCCCGCGGTGTCGCGTACATCGTGCTGACCGGCGGCGGCACCGGCATCAAGCTGCTCAAGCACGTCGGCGGACATCCGATCGACTGGGCCAAGGTGCACCTGTTCTGGGGTGACGACCGTTTCGTCCCGGCCGACGATGCCGACCGGAACATCAAGCAGGCGCGCGAGGCGCTGCTGGATTCCGTCGCGATTCCGGCCGCGAACGTGCACGCGATGGCCGCGAGCGACGGCGAGTTCGGCGACGACATCGACGCCGCGGCCGCCGCCTACGAACACGAGTTGGCCCTGGTCGCCGGGAATGGTTCGCCGACACCGGAATTCGACGTCCACCTGCTGGGCATGGGCGGCGAGGGGCACGTCAACTCGCTGTTCCCGCACACCGACGCGGTGCGCGAGACGGCACGGTACGTCGTCGCCGTCACCGACTCCCCCAAGCCCCCGCCGCGGCGGATCACCCTGACGCTGCCCGCGGTCCGGCGGGCCCGTCAGGTGTGGCTCGTCGTGGCCGGCGCCGAGAAGGCCGACGCGGTCGCGGCCGCGGTCGGTGGCGCTGCGGCAGAAGACATTCCAGCGGCCGGCGCCGTCGGCACCGAGGCGACGGTGTGGTTGCTCGACGAGGCCGCGGCAGCGAAACTGTAGCCATGGTCGACAAAGGCGATGGCCGCGCGCGTCCGGTCGGCGGCCGCATCCGGACGCTCACGCAGGCGGCACTCAACGCCGACGTCACGGTGTCCCAGGTCGACGCACTGCTGGTCGACATGGAAGGCACCCTGGCGACCCTCAGCACGCTGACCGGCGACCTCGACACCACGATGTCGCGGTTCAACGAGACCATCACTCAGATCGACGAACTCGCGCCGCGCATCTTCGGCGTCGTCGACCGCATGGAGGCGATCGTGACGCGCGTCGAGGCCATCGTCGGGGTCGCCGAGACGGTGCTGTCGCCCATCACGGTCACGGAGAACGTCCTGCGCGGCGTCCTGAAGTCGGTTCGCGACTGGGCCCCGTAGGACTACGGCGAGGCGAGTCGGTCAGACAGCTGCCGGCGATTGGTCGCCGCCCATTGCGCTTCGACGGGCTCGATCCGGCTACGCAAGCTGTCGTGCAGCAGGGTGCCGCGTTCGCTGAGGAAGACCCGAACCTTACGGCGGTCGAATTGGTCGACCTCCCGGTATGCGAGTGCCTGGACGACCAGCCGGTCGACCACCCGGGTCAGGGTGGGTCCAGGGGTCGGCGTCAGCGCCTGCAGTTCTGCCATCGTGAGTCCGGCGGCGGCGGCCAGGGCGTCGAGTGCCAGCCAGTGGTCGACGCCGAGCCCGGTGTCCTGAAGTTCGGCATCCAGGCAGGCGGTCAGATTGCGGGCTGCGCGAAGCAGCGTGGCGGTGATCGACGTCGTCATGTCGTGCTGGGACACCGTGCTCGCCATGACCAACTCCTACGTGTTGCCCGCTGGGCCGGGTAGCGCAATACTTTCAATTGAAAATGATGATAGCCGGTCCGCGGACGGTGCGGCAAAGGACGTAATGGTCATGAACTCGCAGGCCACCAGCACTGTCGGCGAGGCATGGCGGGTGGCCATGGTGGTGCCCCTGCAGGGTCCGGGCGGCGTTTTCGGGCCGGCATGTGAGGCCGTCAGCGAGCTGGCGGCCCACGACCTCAACGTCGACGGCGGAGTCCTCGGCCGCGAAGTGCAGATCGAGGTGGTCGACGGTGGGGCCGACCCGCACCTGGTCGCCCGGCGCATCGATCAACTCATCACAACGGGCACGATCCACGCAGTCAGCGGATGGCACATCTCCTCCGTACGCAATGCGCTCGCTCCGGTGATCGCGGGCCGGGTGCCCTACGTGTACCCCGCCCTCTACGAAGGCGGCGAGCGTCGCCGCGACATCTATTGCTGCGGCGAGACTCCGGACCGCCAGATCGCGCCGGCGTTGCGCTGGTTGCGGGAGAACGCCGGGGTGCGGCGCTGGTTCATCGTCGGCGACGACTATGTGTGGCCGCGATCGTCGGTGGCCGCGGTCCGTGAGTATGCCCGCGATCTCGGTCTCGACCTCGTCGGGCACCGGTTCGTGGACCTGGGCCGCGCTGACATGTCGGAGGCCGTGAGAGCGGCCATGGCGTCGGAATGCGATGCGGTGTTGATGCTGCTGGTGGGCCAGGACGCGGTCGAATTCAACCGCGCCTGCGCCGCACTCGGTGCCGCCGACTCGTTCCTTCGGTTCAGCCCGTTGATGGACGAGAGCATGTTGCTGGGCAGCGGGGCGGACGGCACCCGAGGATTGTTCGTCGCCGCCTCCTTCTTTTCCTCGCTGGTGGACGCCAATGCAATGGAGTTGACAGGCCGCTACCACGACCTGCACGGCCCCACCGCGCCACCGCTGAGCGGTATCGCCGAATCCTGTTACGAGGGACTGCAACTGCTGTCCCGACTCATTCATCGCTCAGGGCAGTTGACCGACATAGCGACGAGCGATCGGGTCTCGTACGACGGTCCGAGGGGCACCGTGCACTACCGGGCGGACGCGACGGTGCAACCGGTGCACCTGGCTGTGGCCGACGGATACGACTTCGATGTGCTCACCACCCTGACCGCATTGTGACGGCCGATGGTTCAGCCGGCTCGGGTTGACACCGTGCCAACGGGCATTTAATTTCAATTGAAGATATTTCATCTGAATCTTTTTTGAGGTGGCAACCGTGCCCGGTGTCGACGTGGTCCCGGCATCGCCACAGTTGTGTTCCGTCCGTATTCCGTTCGAGCCCTTACCTTTTGAGGAGAACCGCCATGCGCCATGGTGACATTTCGTCGAGCCCGGACACCGTCGGCGTAGCCGTCGTCAACTACAAGATGCCCCGGCTGCACACCAGGGAAGAAGTCCTCGACAACGCCCGCAAGATCGCGGACATGGTCGTGGGAATGAAGTCCGGGCTGCCGGGCATGGATCTCGTGGTGTTCCCCGAGTACTCGACTCAGGGCATCATGTACGACCCCGAGGAGATGTACGCCACCGCGGCTTCCATCCCCGGCGACGAAACCGACATCTTCGCCGCGGCGTGCCGGAAGGCCAAGACGTGGGGCGTCTTCTCCATCACCGGTGAGCGCCACGAAGACCATCCGAACAAGCCGCCGTACAACACCCTCGTCCTCATCGACGACACCGGTGAGATCGTGCAGAAGTACCGAAAGATCCTGCCCTGGTGTCCGATCGAGGGCTGGTACCCCGGAGACACCACCTATGTTTCCCGGGGGCCGAAGGGCATGAAGATCTCGCTGATCATCTGCGACGACGGCAACTACCCCGAAATCTGGCGGGACTGCGCCATGAAGGGTGCGGAGCTGATCGTGCGCTGCCAGGGGTACATGTATCCCGCCAAGGAGCAGCAGGTGCTCATGGCCAAGGCGATGGCGTGGGCGAACAACACCTACGTCGCCGTGGCCAACGCGGCCGGCTTCGACGGGGTGTACTCCTACTTCGGGCACTCGGCCATCGTCGGGTTCGACGGCCGCACCCTGGGCGAAACCGGCGAGGAAGAGTACGGAATCCAGTATGCGCAGCTGTCGCTGTCGGCGATTCGAGACGCCCGCCAGAACGACCAGTCGCAGAACCACCTGTTCAAACTGCTGCACCGCGGCTACTCCGGCGTGCATGCGGCCGGTGACGGCGACAAGGGTGTCGCCGATTGCCCGTTCGAGTTCTACAAGCTGTGGGTGACCGACGCGCAGAAGGCTCAGGAAGTCGTCGAATCGATCACCCGGGACACCGTCGGTGTGGCGGAGTGCCGCGTGGGAAACCTGCCCGTCGAGCGGACCGTCGAGGCGTAAGAGAGCGACGTGCCCTACCTCACCGACATGTTTCACGATCAGAACGCGACGCCGCAGCGCACCAACGACGTCGCCGTGAAATCGGTCGCCCGGTTCGATCCCGATGCCTTCGCCGACCGACTCGGGCAGCGGATACTCGGTCAACCGGAGGCGGTCAGCGCCGTCGCCCGGGCATTGTCGATCGCACATGCCGGTATCGCAGATCCCGGTCGCCCGCTGGCCAGCGTGCTGTTGGTCGGACCGACCGGGATCGGCAAGACCGAACTGGTCCGCCAGGTCGCCGCCGAGATCCGCACCGGGCCCGACGATCTCTGCCGAATCGACATGGCCGCCCTGGCCCAGGAGCACTACGCCGCGTCGTTCTCCGGGGCACCACCGGGATACGCCGGAAGCAAGGAATCCTTCACCCTGTTCGACAAGAACAAGATCGAAGGCGATCCATACACGCCCGGCATCGTGCTCTTCGACGAGGTCGAGAAAGCGGACCCCACGGTGATCCGTGCGCTGCTGCACGTGCTCGACAGCGGCCAGCTGAGGCTCGCGAACGGGCGCGAACGCATCAGCTTCCGCAACAGTTACGTCTTCATGACGTCCAACCTGGGCTCCAAGGCCGTCGCCACGGCCCAGCGCGCACACCGGTGGTCGTCCCGGTGGCGCCGCCATCCGGCGACCCACATGCACGGTCTGGTGACCGCCGCGGTCGAGGAGTTCTTCGACCCGGAGTTCTACAACCGGATCGACGAAACCGTCGTCATGGAACCCTTCAGCACCTCGACGGCCCGGCAGGTCACCGCGCGCGAAGTGGAGTTGTTCACCGCGCGGCTGGCCCGCGAATCCGTCGAACTGCGTGTCGACGAAACCGTGGTGCAGTTCTTGCAGGACTGTGGGTTCGACCCGATCTACGGTGCCCGTGGGTTGCGCCGAACCATCCGATCCCATCTCATCGCACCGGCCGCCGAGTGTGTACTCCGCGGCCGCACCACACCGTCCGCGCGCATCGTGATCGAGGCGCAGATGATCGACGGATCCGTCGCGGTGACACTGGCCGACCGCGCAGCCTGAGTCGGCTACCCGCTGTTGCGCAGCGCGGTGGCCAACCCGCTCATGGTCAGGAGGATGCCGCGCTGCACGAGTTCGGCGTCGTCGCCCGAGCGGTAGCGGCGCAGCAGCTCGACCTGGAGGTGGTTGAGCGGCTCCAGGTACGGGAACCGGTTGAACACCGACCGGGCGAGGGCCGGGTTGTCCGCGAGCAGGTCGTCGTGGCCGGTGATCAGGGCGTGCATCCGGATGGTGCGCTCATGTTCGGCGGCGATCTTGTCGAACACCCGGTGGCGCAGGGCCTCGTCGTCCACGAGCTCCGAATACCGCGCCGCCAGACCGAGATCCGACTTGGCGAGCACCTGCGCCATGTTGGACAGCACGGTCCGGAAGAACGGCCACTTCGCGTACAGGTCCTGCAGCACCTCGAGGCCGCCGTCGGTGTTGTCGACGAACTCCTCGAACGCGGTCCCCGTGCCGTACCAGCCGGGCAGCATGACGCGCGACTGGCTCCAGGCCAGCACCCACGGGATGGCCCGCAGATCGGCGATCGAGGTGGTCGGCTTGCGGGACGTCGGGCGGCTTCCGATGTTGAGCGCACCGATCTCGCTGACGGGAGTCGAGGCCTTGAAGTACTCGACGAATCCCGGTGTCTCGTGCACCAATTCGCTGTAGGCCCGTTGCGCGCGGGCAGCGAGATCGTCGAGCACGTCGTAGGCGGGTGCCGCGGCGTCGCCGAGCCCTTCGACGTCGAGCAGCGTCGACTCCAGCGTCGCCGCGAGCAGGGTCTCCAGATTGCGATGTGCGGCATGCGGTTCGGCGTACTTGGCGGCGATCACCTCACCTTGCTCGGTGATGCGCAGCGAGCCCCGCACCGCACCGGGCGGCTGGGCGAGGATTGCGTCGTAGCTCGGGCCGCCACCGCGGCCGACGGTGCCGCCGCGGCCATGGAACAGGCGTAGCCGGATTCCGGTCTTGCGGGCCGATTCCACGAGATCGAGCTCGGCGCGGTAGAGCGCCCAGTTGGCGGCCAGGTAACCGCCGTCCTTGTTGGAGTCGGAGTAGCCGAGCATGACCTCCTGATGGTCGCCCCGGGCGGTGACGATCGACCGGTACAGCGGAATGGCAAGGGCCGCTTCCAGAATGGCCGACCCGCGTTGCAGGTCGTCGATGGTCTCGAACAGCGGCACGATGCCGACCGGGCTGTACGGCTCGGGCCCCGCCGCATCGAGCAGGCCGGCCTCCTTGAGCAGCACCCCGGCCTCGAGGAGGTCGGATACCGACTGACACATCGAGATGATGTAGTTGGGGACGGCCTCGGGCCCGAAGACCTCGACGGCCCGGGCCGCCGCCGCGACGATGTCCAGTTCCTTGCGCGCCAGTTCGGACAGTTGGGCGTCGCGCCCCACCAACGGCCGGCGCGTGGACAGCTCCGCCACCAGGACGGCGACCCGCTCATCTTCCGGCAGCGACGCGTAGTCAGGGTGCACACCGGCCCAGGCCAGCAGCTCGGCCACCACCTGCTCGTGCACTTCGGAGTTCTGCCGCAGGTCCAGGCCACAGAGGTGGAAGCCGAAGACGCGCACGGACTCTCGCAACCGGGCCAGCCGGTCGTCGGCCAGCACGCTGGTGCCGCCGGCGCGCAACGACGCGTCGATGACGTCGAGATCGGCCAGCAGCTCGGCCGGCGTGGTGTACGGCGGCAGGCCGAGGTCCAGCTCGTGCTCGGGCTGCCGGTCAAGGATCTCGGCGGCCGTGGCCGTCAGGCGCCCGCGGAGCACGTGCAGCGCCTGGCGGTACGGTTCGTCGGCGTGGGCCGGTTCGGGATGCTGGTCGGCCAGAGCCTGCAGCGCATCGGTGACCCGGACGAGCCGCGCGGACATCGACAATTCATGTTCCAGCGCAAGGAGTTCGGCGAAGTAGCGGTCGAACGCGGTGAAGGCCGCACTGCCGGTGGCCAGGCGCACCACGTCTGCGGTGACGTTGGGGTTGCCGTCGCGGTCACCGCCGATCCACGAACCGGGCCGCAGGATCGGTGTCTCCAGCAGCGGCTCACCCGGCCAGCGGGCCTGCAGCGCGCCGCGTACCTCCGCGTTGACGCGTGGGATGACATCGAAGAACGCGGCCGGGTAGTAACGCAGCCCGGTGGCGATCTCGTCTTGAATCTTCAACCGCGACAAGCGGATCAGCGCGGTCTGCCACAGCGTGAGAATGTGGCGGCGCAGCTCGGTCTCGATGTCGCGGCCGTCACGCGTCACGTTGTGCCCGTGCAACCGCAGCCGCATCAGGTCGGTGATCCGGTTCTGGGTGTCGAAGATGGTGCGCCGGCGGGTTTCGGTGGGGTGGGCGGTGATCACCGGCGAGACCAGCGCACCGCGCAGCGCATCGGCGACCTCCGCCGCGTCCAATCCCCCGGCCTCGTCCAGCTTGCGGTACGTCGCGGCCAGGCTGCTGTCCTGCGGCGGCTCGCCCGCTGCCACGTGCAGAGCGCGCCGCCGTTCCCGGTGGATGTCTTCGGCGACGTTGGCCAGCAGCGCGAAATGGGTGAATGCCCTGATGACCGGGATCGCCTGATGAATGTCGATGCCGGAGAACAGCGCTGCGAGCTCCGCCCTGTCGATCTCGGAACGACGCACCCGGAACGATTCGACGCGCGCCCGTTCCACCAGATCGAAGACGGCTTCACCGTTCTGCTCGCGCACCGTGTCACCGAGAATTGCGCCGAGCAGGCGGATGTCTTCGCGCATCGGTTCGGTGGCCTCGCGGCCCAGTTCGGTGCGCTGAACCGATCCGATCGGCAGCAGTGTGGTGTCGGGAGCGTTGGGAACCTCGGCCATCACTTCAGTATCGACGCCACGCGCCGTTGGCGCAGAGCACGGCGACCGACCCGGTCACGGGGCACCGACGGGGACGATCGGCGTCGACGACGTGGTGGGTGTGGCCGGGGCGCTCGTACGCGGCGTCGTGGCCGATGGTTTCTGCCCGTCGGGCAACACAATTGGGTGCGAATCGCTGCCGTCGCCGTCCCCGCCTGAGGTGTCTGCATCCACGTTCGGTGGCCAGTCCACCGATGTCGGCGGCCAGGCCTTCGCCGACGAGCTCCCGCCACCCGGTGGCGCGCAGCCCGATCCGGCGCCGAAGTCTCCCGCGCCGGTGCAGTCGGCCCGAGCGACCGGTGCCAGAACCAAGAACCAGACCGATGCCGCGACGCCGACCATTCGTACGACGCTCATAGCTGCAGGATGTCCCCGTAGGCGTTCACACTGTCGTCGTTCTTGTCGGTATCGATGGTCACCGTGGAGAAGAACCGGATCGCCACCGCCCCGCCGCAGGCGTCGACCTTGACGTGGGCGTCGTGCACGGTGATGCCGCCGGAGCGGCCCTTGAGCGATTTCTTGCCCAGCACCACATTGGTGATCGTGCCCGGCAGCAGGTTCACCGAGACGTTGCCTTCCAGATCGGCATAGGGGCCGATGGCATTCAGCACGTTTCCGCTGAAGCCGGGGTTGATGCCGATGTCGGCGTCGCCGCCGACGCTGGCACCCTCGCTGAGGTCGACCTGGCAGCCGAGCTGCAGACCCACGATCAACGTCCCGTTGTTGACCGCCGACGAGCCGCTGCCATCGATGGTGGCCTCGGCCCGGCCGGTGACGAAACCTTCTCGCGTGAAAGCCGTCGCGGCCATGTTGGGCACCGAGTTGACGGTCATCTGGGTGAGCGAAACCCCCAGGCGCCAACCGTCTTCGGTGTTGACGGCCTGCCGGACGTCGGCGACCGGGAGCGGATCGGCGCCGGCCACACCAGGGGCCGCACCACCACCGGCCACGCAGAGCAGCACCAGCGCGCCGGAGCCGATACGAAGAACATGCACCACGAGGCGAGATTAAGGGCCGGCGCTATGCGCGCCCTGTCATCGGGATAAGCGCCGGCACAGCACCAGCTGGACGATTCCTGTCAGTAGCTGGACAAACAGAACCGGCCACGCCCGAGGGGCGTGGCCGGTTCGGAAGTCTGAGGTCAGGCGCCGTACTTGATCTGCAGCGCGATGCCGATGATCGACACCAGCCAGATGCCGGTGATGAAGTAGGTCAGCCGGTCGAGGTTCTTCTCGACCACCGTGGAGCCGGACAGGCTGGACTGCACACCGCCACCGAACAGCGTCGACAGACCGCCACCCTTGGCCCGGTGGAGCAGCACCAGCAACACAACCAACACGCTGGTGATGATCAAAGTGATCTGCAGGGCCAAAATCATGAGCCACAGCTTACCGGGTGGAGTGCCGTGGTCCGGCCACGGTCCGCCGTCGCGTCGCAGCCCGCGCCACAGCCGGTTTGCCAGATTCGCTCAGGAAGTTCGCAGTTCCCGTCCACAACGCCCGGCATCGGCGCACCATGGACTGGTCAACCACTGCTCATCGGGCCTGATTGGAGGCCACCGTGAAAGCGCTCAAGATCGCTTCTGCCGCTTTGCTGTCTGCCGTATTCGCGCTGACGACACCGGCAATATCGCTCGCCGCTCCCAGCGACGACACCTGGGATATCGAGGCGTACGACAACTGCATGAAGAAGACCGTCCGGAATGCCGATCTGTGCTGCATCGAGTCCGGCGGCATCCCCGGCATGGATCCGGAGACCGGGTGCCACGCGCCACCGGCCAAGGCGGCGGACGCCCCGTTGACCACCACGAGCAGACCACTGCCCGGAGGGATCAACAGGGGCAACCTGCCCACGATGGTGCTGGAGCCCGCGAACTAGCCCGTCAAGGCAGTGGCCCGCCGGCGGCGATCGCCGACAGCGTCGCGAACTGCTCACCGTCGAGTGATGCGCCGCCGACCAGCGCACCGTCGATGTCGGGCTTCGCCACGAGCTCGCCGACGTTCTTGGCATTGACCGAGCCGCCGTAGAGCACGCGTACGGTCGCGGCGATCTCGGGTGACGCCAGCTCGCCCAGGGTCGAGCGGATCGCGGCGCACACCTCCTGTGCGTCGCCGGCACTGGCCACGCGGCCGGTGCCGATGGCCCAGACGGGCTCGTACGCGATGACGACGCGGCTGATCTCGTCGGCCGACAGCCCCGCCAGCGAGCCCGTCAGCTGGCCGGTGCAGTGCTCGACGTGGTTGCCGGCCTCGCGGATGTCGAGTCCCTCGCCGATACACACGATCGGCGTCAGGCCGTGCTTGAGCGCGGCCTTGGCCTTGGCGGCGACCAGGGCATCGTCCTCGTGGTGGTAGGTCCGGCGCTCGGAATGCCCGACGACGACGAACGTGCAGCCCAACTTGGCCAGGAACGCGCCGCTGATCTCACCGGTGTAGGCGCCGGAGTCGTGCTGGGACACGTCCTGGGCGCCGTAGGTGAGCAGCAGCTTGTCGCCGTCGACCAGGGTCTGCACGCTGCGCAGGTCCGTGAACGGCGGCAGGACGGTGACGTCGACCTTGGCGAAGTACTTGTCCGGCAAGGCGAATGCGATCTTCTGTACCAGGGCGATGGCCTCGAAGTGGTTGAGGTTCATCTTCCAGTTGCCGGCGATGAGCGGCTTACGCGCCATGGTTTACGACCCCAGCACTTCGATGCCCGGGAGGGTCTTGCCCTCGAGGTACTCCAGCGACGCACCGCCGCCGGTCGAGATGTGGGAGAAGCCGTCCTCGGCGAGTTCGAGCTGGCGCACCGCGGCAGCCGAGTCGCCGCCACCGACGACGCTGAACGCGCCCTTGGACGTGGCGGTGATGATGGCCTCGGCGACGCCCCTGGTGCCGTCGGCGAAGGCCGGGAACTCGAAGACGCCCATCGGCCCGTTCCAGAACACGGTCTTGGCGTTGGACAACAGCGCGGTGAAGCGCTTGACCGACTCGGGGCCGATGTCCAGGCCCATCTTGCCGTCCGGGATGCGGTCGGAGGCCACGGTCTCCGGCGCGGCGTCGGCGGCGAACTTGTCGGCCACCACGATGTCGACGGGGAGGTGGATGACGTCGGCGTAGGTGTCCAGCAGCCGCTTACAGGTGTCGACCATCTCCTCCTGCAGCAGCGAGGTACCGACCGAAAGGCCTTGCGCGGCAAGGAAGGTGAAGCACATGCCGCCGCCGATGATGAGGCTGTCGGCTTTGGTGGCGAGGTTCTCGATGACGGCGAGCTTGTCGGACACCTTCGAGCCGCCGAGCACGACGGCGTAGGGCCGCTCGGTCGAGCTGGTCAGCTGCTCGAGCACCTTGACCTCGGCGTCGACCAGCGTGCCGGCGTAGTGCGGCAGGATGTTCGCGACGTCGTACACCGATGCCTGCTTACGGTGCACCACACCGAAGCCGTCGGAGACGAACGCGCCGGGCGAGCCGTCGGGACCCTCGACCAGAGCCGCCAGCTCGCGGGCCAGGGCCGCGCGCTCGGCGTCGTCCTTGCTGGTCTCGCGCGGGTCGAAGCGGATGTTCTCCAGGAGCAGCACGTCGCCGTCGGTCAGACCCTCGGCGCGCGCCAGCGCGTCGGTGCCGACGACGTCACCGGCCAGCTGGACGTGCCGGCCCAGCTTCTCTCCGAGCGCGGCGGCAACCGGCGCGAGCGAGAACTTGGGGTCCGGTCCGCCCTTGGGCCGGCCCAGGTGCGCGGTGATGACGACCTTCGCACCGGCGTCGGCCAGCGCGGCCAGCGTCGGGACCGAGGCGATGATCCGGCCGGGATCGGTGATGTTGCCGTTCTCGTCGAGCGGGACGTTCAGGTCGGAGCGGACCAGGGCGCCCCGCCCCTCTACGCCTTCGGCCAACAGCTCATCGAGGGTCTTGATGCTCATACCTGTCTTTCTCTCACGTGCGTCTACAGCGACTTGCCGACCAGTGCAGCCAAATCAGCGATGCGGTTGGAGTAGCCCCATTCGTTGTCATACCAGGACACGACCTTGGCTTGGTTGTCGATGACCTTGGTCAGTCCCGCATCGAACAGCGAACTGTGCGGGTCGGTGACGATATCGGACGACACGATCGGCGCGTCGTAGTACTTCAAAATCCCCTGCAGCGGACCCTCGGCCGCCGCCCGCATCGCCGCATTGATGTCCGCCGCACTCGCGGATTTACCCAGCTCAGCGGTCAGATCGGTCACCGACCCCGTAGGCACCGGCACCCGCAACGCATACCCGTCCAACTTGCCCTTGAGTTCGGGCAGCACCAGGCCGATGGCCTTGGCCGCGCCGGTGGAGGTCGGCACGATGTTGATCGCCGCCGCCCGCGCCCGCCGCAAATCCTTGTGCGGCCCGTCCTGCAGATTCTGATCCTGGGTGTAGGCGTGGATCGTGGTCATCAGGCCGCGCACGATGCCGAACTCGTCGTTCAACACCTTGGCGATCGGGCCCAGGCAGTTCGTGGTGCACGAGGCATTGGAGATGATGTTCTGACTACCGTCGTACTTGTCATCATTGACACCCATCACGATCGTGATGTCCTCACCGGTGGCCGGTGCGGAGATGATCACCTTCTTGGCGCCGGCCTCCAGATGCCCGCGGGCCTTGGCCGCATCGGTGAAAATGCCGGTCGACTCCACCACGATGTCCACACCCAGATCACCCCACGGCAGCGCCGCCGGACCGTCCTTGATCGCCAGCGCCTTGATCTTGGTGTCCCCGACGATCAGGGTGTCCCCGTCCGCGCGCACCTCATAGGGCAACCGGCCCAGGATCGAATCGAACTTCAACAGATGCGCCAACGCATCCGTGGAAGTCAAGTCGTTGACCGCGACGATCTCCAGATCGGCGTTCTTCCCCGCTGCCTTTTGCGCATCCAGGGCCCGGAAGAAGTTACGCCCGATACGCCCGAAACCATTGACGCCGATCCGAATAGTCACTGCTGTGCTCCCTCGCCGGTAATCCTGGACAGGTCATGCGGTGAATCCTCAGCCAGCCTAGTGCTGTGACGAACTCCACGCCGGACTCCGACGCGCGGACAGCTAGGCGTCGTCGAGCAGGTCGGGGGTGACGGCGGACTCGGTGTCCGGGATGCCCTCCAGCTTGGCCTTGCGGTCGGCCATCGATAGCAGGCGCCGAATCCGGCCTGCCACAGCATCTTTCGTCATCGGCGGGTCGGCCAACCGGCCCAGTTCCTCGAGCGACGCCTGCCGGTGTTCGACGCGCAACCGGCCCGCGGCCGACAGGTGGTCGGGCACGGTGTCCCCGAGGATGTCGAGCGCCCGTTCGACCCGCGCCGCGGCCGCGACGGCCGCCCGTGCGGACCGGCGCAGGTTCGCGTCGTCGAAGTTGGCCAGCCGGTTGGCGGTGGCACGCACCTCGCGGCGCATCCGCCGCTCTTCCCAATTGAGCCGGGTGTCCTGGGCGCCCATGCGGGTCAGCAACGCGCCGATCGCCTCGCCGTCGCGCACCACCACGCGGTCGCTGCCGCGGACCTCGCGCGCCTTGGCACTGACCCCGAGCCGGCGGGCCGCACCGACGAGCGCCAGCGCCGCCTCCGGTCCGGGGCAACTGACCTCCAGCGCCGACGACCGCCCGGGCTCGGTCAGCGAACCGTGCGCCAGGAACGCGCCGCGCCAAGCCGCCTCGGCGTCGCCGACGCTGCCACCGACCACCTGGGCCGGCAGGCCACGCACGGGCCGGCCACGCAGATCGAGCAGCCCGGTCTGCCGCGCCAGCGCCTCACCGTCCTGCGCGACGCGCACCACATACCGGGTGCTCTTGCGGATGCCGCTGGCCGACAGCACGTGCACGACGGCGTTGTAGCCGTACAGGTCGTAGATGTCCTTGCGCAGCCGCCGGGCGATGCTGCCCAGGTCGACCTCGGCCTCGACGACGACGCGTCCGGCCACGATGTGCAGGCCGCCGGCGAACCGCAGCAGCGACGCCACCTCGGCCCGGCGTGCGGTCACCGAGTTGACGACCAGCCGGCTCAGCTCGTCCTTCACTTCCGAAGTCATCGCCACGAATCGTCACCTCTTGGTCCTTCAGGGGCCGGCTGCTGACGGAGTAATCCGTCGGCCGACCGAGCGGCGGGAGTAGATGGCTCGTATGCGGGCCGGGCCGGTGCGCTGCCACCACGACGCACCCGCTCCAGCGCAGCCGCAAGCCGTGCCGGGTCATGTAAAGGTGTACCAGGTCGGGATACGTCAGCAAACTCGACCTGAGCCTCGAGAAACGACGCCGCCCGGCGCAGTTGGTCGCGTTCCCGTTCGCTGGGGACGCTCGCGGCGTCGACGATGATGTCGTGGACCGTCAGGCCCGGGGCGTGCTGCGAGAGCACGTGTACATGACGCTCCGCGGAGAACCCGGCGGTCTCCCCCGGCTCGGCGGCGAGGTTGAGCACCAGGGCCCGGCGTGCCTCGGTCGCCTGCAGCGCGGCCAGCAGCTGGGGCACCAGCACATGTGGGATCACACTGCTGAACCAGGAACCCGGACCGAGCACCACGAGGTCTGCCGACATGATGGCGTCGACGGCCTGCCGCGTCGCCGGCGGATCGCCCGGCAGCAGCCGGACCCGGCGCACCTTGCCCGGTGTGGTGGCGACCGCGACCTGACCGCGGATCACGCGGCTCATCCGCGGATCGGCCTCGAGCCCCGACACGTCGGCCTCGATCTGCAATGCGATGGGACACATCGGCAGCACGCGGCCCTTGACCCCCAGGATCCGGCCCAGCTCGTCGAGCGCGGCGACCGGGTCGGCCAGCACCTCGTTGAGGCCGGCGAGCAGGAGATTGCCGATCGGGTGACCGGCCAGCGCGCCGCTGCCGTTGAACCGGTGCTGGATGATGGTGGCCCACAGCTGCCCGTGTGGACTGTCGGATGCCAAGGCCGCCAACGCCATTCGCAGATCACCCGGGGGCACGATGTCCAGTTCGGAGCGCAGCCGGCCCGAGGAACCGCCGTCATCGGCGACGGTGACGACAGCGGTGACATGCGGCGTCAGCCGGCGCGCCGCGGACAGCGTCGCGTACAAGCCGTGCCCGCCGCCGAGCGCCACGATGCGTGCGGGAGCCCGATCTTCCGTCATTCGCGCCCCAGATCCCGGTGCAGCACGCGCACGGTCAGGTGGTCACCGCCACGCAGCCGGCCCGCCAGCGCTTCGGCGATCGCGACACTGCGATGCTTGCCGCCGGTGCAGCCGATGGCCACGGTCATGTAGCGCTTCCCCTCCCTGCGATAGCCGTCGATCACAACCCCCAGCAGCCGATGGTAGGTGTCCAGGAACTCGGCGGCGCCCTCTTGTCCCAGCACGTAGTCCCGAACCGCCGGATGCTGCCCGGTATGGGGCCGCAACTCGTCGACCCAATGCGGATTCGGCAGGAACCGGACATCCATCACGGTGTCGGCGTCCATCGGCAGACCATATTTATAGCCGAAACTCTCGACCGTCACGCTCGTGCCGGCGACAGCCTCCCCGCTGAAGGCGCGCTCGATGCTGGCGCGCAACGCCGGCACCGGCAGCGTCGACGTGTCGATGATCAGATCGGCCGTGGCGCGCACCGACTCCAGCAATCTCCGTTCGGCGGCAATCCCTTCCGCGAGCGTCTGGTTGCCCTGCAGCGGGTGACTGCGCCGGTTCTGCTCGTAGCGGCGCACCAGGATGTCGTCGGAGGCCTCCAGGAACAGCACCCGGGGAAACACGCTGCGGGTCGCCAATTCCCGGCGCACGAAATCCAGGTCGCCCGTGAAGCCGCGCGACCGGACGTCCATCACCACGGCCAGCTTGGTGATGCGCGAACCGGCTGCCAGACCCAGCTCGACCATCCGGGTGATCAACTCCGGGGGCAGATTGTCGGCGACGTACCAGCCGAGATCTTCGAGCACCTTGGCGGCGGTGCCGCGGCCGGCACCGGACAGACCCGTGACCAGAACCACGTCGATCTCGCCGGCAGCACCGTCCATCTGATCGTCCGTCACGACTTCGTCCGTCCCCCGTTGCTCATCCGCTGGTGCTGCGCGCTCACTGCTCTGTCCGATCATTGCCGATAACCGTCGGCGCCGCCCCCGGTTCCGGCGGGGAATCGGGCCCCGGGGAATCCGAGCGCAGCGCATCCACGACCGCCTGCGCCGTCGCCGCCCCGATGCCCGGCACCGCCGTCAGCTCGTCGACGCCGGCCTCCTTCAACCGTGCCACCGAACCGAAGTGGGTGACCAACGCCTTGCGACGGTGCTCACCGAGACCCGGGATCGCGTCGAGCACCGACGCCGTCATCCGCTTCGACCGTTTGCTGCGGTGATAGGTGATGGCGAACCGGTGGGCCTCGTCGCGCACCCGTTGCAACAGATACAGGCCCTCGCTGTTGCGCGGCATGATCAGCGGGTCCGGCTGCTCGGGGACCCACACCTCTTCCAGGCGCTTGGCCAGCCCGATGACCGCCACGTCGGTGACGCCCAGTTCGTCGAGCACCGCGGCCGCCGCGTTCACCTGGGGCGCGCCGCCGTCGACCACGAACAGGTTGGGCGGATAGGCGAAACGCTTTGGCCGCACCGGGGTTTCGGTGGCGTCGGTCACGTCGGCGTTCTCCAGCACCTGGGTATCGGCGACGTGGCGCGCGAAGCGCCGGCGGGTGACCTCGGCGATGGACGCGACGTCGTCGGACCGGCCGTCGCCGGCGGCCTCCCGGATGGCGTAGTGCCGGTAGTCGGACTTACGCGGCAACCCGTCCTCGAACACCACCAGCGAGGCCACCACGTCGGTGCCCTGCACGTGGCTGATGTCGACGCACTCGATGCGCAGCGGCGCGTCGTCCAACTCCAGCGAGTCCTGAATGCTCTGCAGTGCTTCCGATCTGGCGTTGAAGTCACCGGCCCGCTTGAGCTTGTGCTGCGCCAGCGCGTCCTGCGCGTTGCGCTGCACGGTGTCGGCCAGGGCGCGCTTGTCGCCACGCTGCGCCACGCGCAACTGCACCCGCGACCCCCGCAGGCCCGACAACCAGTCGGCGAGTTCGCCGGCGTTGTCCGGAAGTACCGGCACCAGAACCTCTTTCGGTACCGGGTTGGTGGCCTCGTCGGTCGGTCCGGCGCCGCGCAGCTCGGCCTGATCGCCGTAGAACTGCGTGAGGAACTGGCTCACCAGATAGTCCTCGCCGGACTCCCCCGGCTCGCCCGACTTCTCGATGACCCAGCCCCGCTGACCCCGCACCCGGCCGCCCCGGACGTGGAACACCTGCACGGCGGCTTCCAGGTCGTCGTCGGCGAAGGCCACCACGTCGGCGTCGGTACCGTCACCGAGCACGACGGCCTGCTTCTCCAGCGCCCGCTTCAGTGCCGAGATGTTGTCGCGCAGCCGCGCCGCCCGCTCGAACTCCAGTTCCTCGGCGGCCTCGGCCATCTGCTGTTCCATGTCCCGCGCCAGCCGGTCGGTCTTGCCGGCCAGGAAGTCGCAGAAGTCCTCGACGATCTTGCGGTGCTCGGCGGCGGTCACCCGGCCGACGCACGGCGCCGAGCATTTGTCGATGTAGCCCAACAGACAGGGTCGCCCGATCTGGTTGTGCCGCTTGAACACTCCGTTCGAGCAGGTGCGCGCCGGGAACACCCGGGTGAGCAGATCCAGCGTCTCGCGGATGGCCCAGGCGTGCGAGTACGGACCGAAGTACCGGACGCCCTTGCGGCGCGGACCGCGGTAGACGAACAGCCGCGGGTACTCCTCATTGAGGGTCACCGCCAGCACGGGGTACGACTTGTCGTCGCGGTACCGGATGTTGAAGCGCGGATCGAATTCCTTGATCCAGTTGTATTCCAGCTGCAGCGCTTCGACTTCGGTCGTGACGACCGTCCACTCGACGCTGCCGGCCGTCGTCACCATCTGCCGGGTCCGCGGCGCGAGCGCCGACAGGTCGGCGAAGTACGAGTTCAGCCGGCTGCGCAGGCTCTTGGCCTTGCCGACGTAGATGACCCGACCGTGCGGATCCCGGAACCGGTACACCCCCGGCTCCAACGGGATGGTCCCCGGCGCAGGCCGGTACGTCGATGGATCAGGCACTGTTACAGGTTAGTTCGGCCGGCTGACAGCATCGATGAGCTCGCAGAACGCCGCGGCCTTGGCCATGTAGTTCGCGTACAGGTCGTAGCTCGCCGCGCCCGGCGACAGCAGCACGGCCGTCACCCCCGGCACGGCGGCCGCGACCTGCACCGCCGCCTGCAGACTGTCCACGGGGTGCACCGACGCGGGCCGCGCGGCGGCGAAGCGGCGGCCGATCGCGGTCCCGTTGGTCGGTCCCTGGATGAGGTGAACGTCACGTGCGCCCGAGAGCAGATAGTCGTCGATCTGGTCGTAGTCGAGCTGACGGTCCATGCCGCCGACGATGAGCGCCACCCGGTCGTCGGGCCGCATGGAGCGCAGGGCCGCGACCACGCTCTCCCCCGTGGTGGCCAGGGTGTCGTCGATCCAGCGCACGTCCCCGGTGCGGCGCACGACCTGCAGCCGGTGCGGGAGGGCCTCGAATGTCGTTACCGCACCGAGGAATTCGTCCTCGGTGACCGGCCGGCCGAGCACTTCTGCCGCCGCGGCGGCAGCCAGAGCGCCGTTGACGACGTTGTGCTCGTAGGCCATGACGTAGTCACCTTCGGGACGCGTCACGTCCGCCGGGTCGACGGTGCGCACCACCGGCGGCAACGCGATGCCCAACCGCTCGAGGGCGGCCAGCACCTGTGGCGTGGTGATCAGGACCTCACCGCCGCGGGCGAAGATGTTGGCTTTCGCGCCGTGGTAGGCGTCGATGTCGCCGTGCCAGTCCAGGTGGTCCTCGAAGAGGTTGGTGATCACCGAGATCCGCGGTGACGCCGTCACCAGTGCCAACTGCTGGCTGGACAGCTCGGCGACCACGACGGCGTCCGGTCCCGGCTCCAGATCCGACAGCGGGGTGCCGATGTTGCCCGCGACCACGGCGTCCGCGCCGAGCCGGCACAGCAGGTGTGACAGGAACGATGCCGTGGTGCTCTTGCCCTTGGTCCCGGTGACGCCGACGGTCTGCGCGGCGTACCGGCGCAGGTACCAGTCGGCGGCACTCGACAGCGTGGCGCCGGCGGCGCGTAACTCGGCGAAAACCGGCTGGTGCCAAGGTATTCCGGGGCTGAGGAAGACGACGTCGGAGTCCGCCAGGCGGGTCAGGTGTTCGGCGCCGCGCCACAGGTTCAGGTTGGCGATGTCGGTCGGTGCGTCCAGGGTGCCGCGGCCGGCGTCGTCGACGGCGTCGATCCGCGCCGCTCCCGCGGCAGCCGCGGTCCGGGCCAGCGACTGGCCCTCCTTGCCGAAACCCCAGATGCCGACGGTGGCACCCGAAAGTTGCGGGCGCTGTGCCGTCATGGCCGCGCGTCCAGGGCGGCTCGGTAACGCTCGGGCACGTACTGCACCGCCGGGCTGTCGTCGTGGTCGGCGGCGACGCGCTCCAGATCGGCTCGCGCACTGCGGAACTGCTCGACCAGCGGCAGGCCGGCCCAGGCCTCGTCGTCGAGGATCGTCAGCATCGACTCGGCGGCCTCGTAGTACTCACCGACGCACTCGAACGGCTTGTGCGCGCCCACCCCGAGGATGTCCTCGAACTCGGCACGGCTGTCGGTGCCCTCGAACAGGTTTCGGCCGAAGATCGCCTCGACCTCGGCGCGGCCCAGCCGCGGCGCCATCAGCACGAAGACGAACTGGCACTTCGGGCAGTGCCCGCACCAGGTGGCGCCGCGGCGGCCGGCGTCGAGCGCGAACGGCCGGTTGCAGCTGATGAACGCGCGGAAATACTGCGGGCTGGCGGCGAACCGGTCGGCGATCTGCGACTCCGACAGGCCACGCAGCAGCGAGAAGTACCGGTCCGGGTTCAGTCCGTACGCGGCGAGGGTGTCGCGTAACAGCGTCTCGTAGGTGACGCTCTTGGACCACTGGTGGTTGATGTCCTGGCCCATCCATTCGACATTGCCGACGTTGGACGAGCGTTCGTTGGACAGCACGACCGGCCCCAGGCCGTTGGCGTCGGCCACGATGAGGCCGATGATGCTGTTGATCGCGGTGACCGGGATGTGCCCGTTGTAGGCGCCGGCGGCGTTGACGTCGATGAGCGTGCGGTCGATGGTCCGCATGACGCGCACGTGCGGCAGCCCGCTGATCTCGACACACCGGTCGATCGGGTCGAACTTGTTGACGTTGAACAACACCGGCCGCAGCGGCGCGAGCGCTTCGATGGTCACCACCGAGTCCTTGCCGCCGCCGACCGGCACCAGCGGCGCCGCGTCGGGATTCCAGGTATCCGCCCGCGGCTCGCCGATCTCGGCACGGTCGCCGGTGATCTCCGGGCTCAGTGCGCCCGGGAGGTTGTTGCGGTACGCGTACTCACCCAGGCCACCTGCCAACACCTGCCGCAGATATTCGCGTTCGAAATCGTAAGTCGGGAAGGCGATTTCGATCTGCGGCGGCGCTGCCGCCTTGTAGTAGCTCAACGAGCAGGTCAGCGTCAGGAGGCGCAGCAGCCGGTCGTCGGGCCGGCCACCGCCCAGGGTGTCGCCGAAATCGACGGTCTCGGCGAAGCTGACATCGTCGGCGGAGTCGGCCCCGCACATGGTGTAGCGCCCGTGGAACACACCGCCCTCGATGTCGTAGCCGTCGATGCGGAACGACTTGTAGGACTGTGGGACAAAAGGTTCGGTCACAGCTGCTCCAGGAACGGCGGGTGGGCGGGATCAACGGGGACGGCATGGTCGCCGAGTTGTGCGACCGGGTGGGTGCGGTACTGCGGCGAGATCCACCAGGCGCGCAGTACCTGGTCGGCGGGCACCGAAGCACGGCGCTCGACACCGCGCACGACGCCACACGTCTGCAGCTGGTCCACCAACGAGACCGGCTCCGGATTCTCGACGCCGACCAGTTCGGCGCCGATGTCGAGGAGCAACGCGCCGACCACGGCCGGCGTGATCTCGGGACCGGGTGCGATGCCGTCCACGCAGCCCTGTTCGGCCAGCCGGCGCAGCAGCAGGTCCACGGTGCCCAGGCTGGTCGTCCGGGCCGCCATCCGCAGCCACGGCTCGTCCGTCGCCGCCGGCGGGGTCCAGCCGCTGTCGCGCCATCCGATGCGTACCGGCTTCGGCGTGCAGACCTGCGAGGGCAGGCCCGTCACCGCGCACCGGCCGCCGTCGGTGATCGTGACCGTGGCGGCGACCAGTCCCGGCAGGGTCGAGAAGGAAGCCAGCGCGGCGTCCAGATCGGCGCGGGCAGGCATGGTCAGCCCGAAGTAGTCCGCGGGTTCGGCGAGGTGCTGCCACAGCGACGGGGTGTCGACGGTCCGGCCCTGGTAGATCGGCACGGTCACCGTCGGGTACGCACCGAGGCGGCCGACCAGTTCATCGGGTGCGATCGCCACGGCGTCGGGCGGCGAAGGCATGCGAAAATCGGTCACTATCAGCAAATTCTATCCCATGGGAGGGAGCACCCAGGTGGGGGTGATCCGGCTCACCGAAGCCGACTGGCGGGTGTTCGCGGCGCTGCGGCTGCGCGCGCTGGCCGATTCCGCGGGCACCGACGATGCCGAGTACCGCGCCGAGATGAGCTTCACCGGGACGCAGTGGCGCCGTCGCCTGCGGGCGCACGCGCAGTTCGCCGTGGCTCAGGAGGACCAGCTGGTGGGCCTGATCGCGGCACATCGGGCCAGCCCGAGCTCGGTGTACCTGTACTCGCTGTGGACCGATCCGGTCGCCCGCGGCCGCGGGGTGGCGCGCACTCTGTTGACCGCGGCCATCGACTGGGGTCGCGGTCTGGGAGCGCGCACCGTGACGCTGCGGGTGCACCGCGACAACACCGCCGCGCTCGGGGTCTATCGCGCCTTCGGATTCGTCGCCACGGCCGACCCGGCGGAGGGTTCCCGAAGCCCGGGCCCGGCAGACGAACTCACGATGTCTTTGACGCTGAGCTGAGGTCCGGGCGGTATTTCGCGACCAGCTCCCGAAGCCGGTCCATCGCGTCGACGGCCCGCGCCTTGTCGACGGTCTGGATGGCCATGATCGGGACGTACTCGTCGTCGGGCAGATCCACCCGCGCCCAGCGGGCGCCCAGCGGGAACGACACCCCGACGATGTCGGACCAGGCAATCGTCTTGTCGCTCAAGACGTTACGGACGACGATGCCGGCCGGGCCGACCCGCAGCCGGGACCGTGTCGGCAACAGCACCGCACCGGCGAGGATGACACCGAGCAGCGCCATGGACACCTGGTCGGCGGTCTGGAAGATCACCCCGGTGGCACCGATTTTGAGCAGCGCCCCCACCGTGACGTGCACGGCGATGATGACGGCGGCCGCCGCGTACGCGACGTACTTCACGCGCTGCGGCCGGACCTCCAGGTCCCAGCTGCCGGTTTCCTTCGTCATCGACGCAGGTCGCGCAGCGTGATCGCGGTGGCGAGGGCCGCCGACGCGGCCTGCTCACCCTTGTCCTCGGCCGAGCCGGGCAGGCCCGCACGGTCGATGGCCTGCTCTTCGGTGTTGACCGTCAGCACACCGTTGGCGACCGGTGTCGACTCGTCGAGCGACACCCGCGTGAGGCCCTGCGTGACGGCGTCGCACACGTAGTCGAAATGCGGTGTGCCACCGCGGATCACCACACCCAGCGCGATCACCGCGTCGTGGTTCTTGGCCAATTCCTGTGCCACAACCGGGATTTCGATGGCACCGAGCACGCGGACCACGGTCGGTTCGGCGATACCCGATGCGGTGGCGACCCGGAGGGCGCCGTCGAGCAGCGCGTCACAGATCTTGGTGTGCCACGTGCTGGCGACGATGGCCAGCTTGATCCCGGACGCGTCGAGCGCCGGCATGTCCGGCACACCGACACCACTCATTTACCTTCTCCGTCTGTTGCGTCACCGGCGAAATCGTCGAGGCCGATGAGGTCGTGGCCCATCCGGTCCCGCTTGGTCATCAGGTACCGGATGTTGTCGGCGTTGGGGCCGATGGGCAGCGGCACGCGTTCGATGATGTGCAGCCCGTAGCCGTCCAGGCCGACGCGCTTGGCCGGGTTGTTGGTCAGCAGCCGCATGGAGCGGATGCCGAGGTCGACCAGGATCTGCGCGCCGATGCCGTAGTCGCGGGCGTCGGCGGGCAGGCCCAGCTCGAGGTTGGCGTCGACGGTGTCGGCGCCGGCGTCCTGCAACTGGTAGGCCTGCAGCTTGTGCAGCAGGCCGATGCCGCGGCCCTCGTGTCCGCGCATGTACAGCACCACGCCGCGGCCTTCGTTGGCCACCATCTCCATGGCGGCGTCGAGCTGGGGGCCGCAGTCGCAGCGCCGCGAGCCGAACACGTCACCGGTCAGACACTCGGAGTGCACGCGCACCAGCACGTCGTCACCGTTCTCCGGGGAAACCTCGCCGCGCACCAGCGCCACGTGCTCGACGTCCTCGTACATGCTGGTGTAGCCGACGGCCCGGAATTCGCCGTGCCGGGTCGGGATCCGGGCCTCGGCGACGCGCTCGATGTGCTTCTCGTGCTTGCGGCGCCATTCGATGAGGTCGGCGATGGAGATCAGCGCCAGGTCGTGGTCGTCGGCGAAGACGCGCAGCTCGTCGGTCTGGGCCATGGAGCCCTCGTCCTTCTGGCTGACGATCTCGCAGATCGCGCCGGCGGGCTGCAGACCGGCCAGCCGGGCCAGGTCGACGGCGGCCTCGGTGTGGCCGGGGCGGCGCAGCACGCCACCGTCCTTGGCGCGCAACGGGACTACGTGTCCGGGTTTGGTGAAGTCGTCCGCGACGGCGTCCGGATCGGCCAGCAGCTGCATGGTCTTGGCGCGGTCGGAAGCCGAAATGCCGGTTCCCACACCCTTTTTCGCGTCCACCGTGACGGTGTAGGCAGTGCCGTGCTTGTCCTGGTTCACCGCGTACATCGGCAGCAGGCCCAGCTTGTCGCAGATGGCGCCGTCGAGCGGCACACACAGGTAGCCCGAGGTGTAGCGGACCATGAAGGCCACCAGTTCCGGCGTCGCCTTCTCCGCGGCGAAGATCAGATCGCCTTCGTTCTCGCGATCTTCGTCGTCAATGACGACGACAGCCTTGCCCGCCGCGATATCGGCTATCGCCCGCTCGACGGAATCAAGCCTCGTCATCTCCACCACCCTTGCCGTGGCCACATCAGGGCCATGTTGATCACCTACCAGTATGAACCACTGGTACGGGCCGACTTACTCCCGCCGGTCCGCTCAGCGGACACGGTAGAACCGGGCGCTACTGCGCCGGGCCGAGCAGCCGTTCGACGTATTTGGCGATGACGTCCACTTCCAGGTTCACGGTGGTCCCGACCGGGGCGCGGCCGAGCGTCGTCAGCTGCAACGTCGTTGGAATCAGAGAGATTTCGAACCAGTCGCCCTGCTCGTCTCGGCCCAGGCCGGACACCGTCAGCGAAACCCCGTCGACGGTGATGGAGCCCTTCTCGACCACGTACCGGGCCAGCTGCGGCGGCAGCGCGATGCGCACGACCTCCCAGTGCTCGGACGGTGTGCGCGACAACACAGTGCCGGTGCCGTCCACATGACCCTGCACGATGTGCCCGCCCAGGCGGCTGTTGATCGCCGCGGCGCGCTCCAGGTTCACCCGGCCGCCGACTTCGACGCCGGCGAGGCTCGACCGGTTCAGGGTCTCGGCCATCACGTCGGCGGAGAACGCGCCGTCGGGCAGCACGTCCACGACCGTCAGGCAGACGCCGTTCACCGCGATCGAGTCACCATGCCCGGCATCGGTGGTGACCAAGGGGCCGCGGATGACGAACCGCGCCGCGTCGGCCAGTTGGTCCTTGCTGACGATCTCGCCGAGCTCTTCGACAATGCCGGTGAACATGGGCCTCAGCCTAGCTATTGGCGCCGGGCCGGCCGATCGAGGCAACTTGTTGGTCGGGCGCACCTATTACGATGCAGGACATGCAGACGCGCAAACGCTCCGCCATGCTTGTTTCCCTACTCTCCACCGTGATGGCCGGGGTGCTCCTGGTCTCCGGATGTTCGAAGTCCGAGGCCCCCTCGACGCCGCTGCCCGACGCCGCAGCGCTGCTCAAGCAGTCCGCGGACACCACCCGCGGCCAGCAGAGCGTGCACCTGGTCCTGACGGTCAACGGCAAGATCGCCAAGCTGACGGTCACCAAGCTGACCGGTGACATGACGCTCACCCCCGCCGTCGCCGGCCAGGGCAAGGCCAACCTCTCGGTGGGCGGCATGGGCGTCCAGGACGCGCCGTTCGTCGTCTACGACAACCACCTGTACGCCTCGCTGTCGTCCGGTGGCCCGCTGTCCGACTTCGGCCCCGCCGACGCCATCTACGACATCTCGGCGATCCTGCGCCCGGAGACCGGCCTGGCCAACATCCTGGACAACTTCACCGACGCCAAGGCCGTGGGCCGCGAGGACATCAACGGCGTGAAGACCGTCAAGGTCACCGGCACCGTCAGCGCCGAGGCCGTCAACAAGATCGCCCCGCAGCTGAAGGTCACCACCGCGCTGCCGGGCACCGCCTGGATCGAAGAGGGCGGCAACCACCAGCTCGCGCAGGCGCAGCTGGAGACGAGCCCGGGCAACAACCTGCAGATGACGCTGACGGACTGGGGTAAGCCGGTCACCGTCAACAAGCCCGACGTTCAGTAATGGCCGGGGGTAGCAACCGCCACGTCGCCATAGCCGCGGGCAGTCTCGCGGTCCTGCTCGGCGCGCTCGACACCTACGTCGTCGTGACGATCATGACCGACATGATGAAGGACCCGCCGGACGGGATCGGCATCCCGATCAACAAGATCCAGCAGGTCACGCCCGTCGTCACGTGGTACCTGCTGGGCTACATCGCGGCGATGCCGCTGCTGGGCCGGGCGTCCGACCGGTTCGGCCGCAAGCTGGTGCTCCAGGCGAGCCTCGCGCTGTTCGCGGTCGGCTCGATCGTCACGGCGATGGCCGGCATGTTCATCCCGGCGAACGAGCTGATCGAGCCGCTCAATCAGCTGATCGTCGGCCGCACCATCCAGGGTGTGGCGAGCGGCGCGCTGCTGCCGGTGACGCTGGCGCTGGCGGCCGACCTGTGGGCCGCGCGCAACCGCGCCGGCGTGCTCGGTGGCATCGGTGCCGCGCAGGAGCTGGGCAGCGTGCTCGGCCCGCTGTACGGCGTCGCCGTGGTGTGGCTGCTGCACGACTGGCGGGATGTCTTCTGGATCAACGTGCCGCTGACCCTCGCGGCCATCGTGATGATCCACTTCAGCCTGCCGTCACGCATCGAGACCGAGAAGCCCGAGAAGATCGACGTCCTGGGCGGCGTGCTGCTCGCCGTCGCCCTGGGATTGGCGACGTGGGGCCTGTACAACCCCAACCCCGACGGCAAGCAGGTGCTCCCGGAAAACGGCCCGCCGTTGCTGATCGCCGCCGCGGTCGTCGCGGTCGCGTTCTTCGTGTGGGAGAAGATGGCCCGCACCAAGCTGATCGATCCGGTGGGCGTGCACTTCCGGCCGTTCCTGGCGGGCCTGGCGTCGTCGCTGTGCGCGGGCGCGGCGCTCATGGTCACGCTGGTGAACGTCGAGTTGTTCAGCCGCGGTGTGCTCGGCATCGACCAGGCGCATGCGATCTTCAAGCTCGCGTGGTTCCTGGGTGCGCTGCCTGTCGGCGCGCTGGTCGGCGGGTGGATCGCCACCCGGATCGGCGACCGGATCGTCGCGTTCGTCGGTCTGCTCATCGCAGCCGCCGCGTATCTGCTGGTCTCGCACTGGGACATGAACGTGCTGGAAGCCACCCACGACCTCGCGATCGTGAAGCTCCCGACACTGCCGACCGATCTGATCATCGCCGGCCTGGGCTTGGGTCTGGTCATCGGACCGCTGACGTCGGCGACGCTGCGCGTGGTCCCGACGGCGCAGCACGGCATCGCCTCGGCGGCGGTCGTGGTGTCCCGCATGATCGGCATGCTGATCGGTATGGCGGCGCTGTCCGCATGGGGTCTGTACAAGTTCAACCAGAACCTGGCCGCCCTGCCGCCGGCCAAGGGCGGCAGTCTTGCCGACGCCGCGGAGCAGATCGCCAAGAACGTGAAGACCGCCTACACCATGCAGTACAGCTCGATCTTCCTGATCACCGCGATCGTGTGTGTGGTGGGTGCGCTGGCCGGTCTGCTGATCGCCGGTCGCCACGAGCAGGCCGAGGAGCCCGAGACCGCTCCCGAGGTCGATCCCGCGCCGGTGGCGTAGGCCGTAACGACAACGGAGCCGCAGAGTCGATCGACTCTGCGGCTCCGTTGTCTCGGCGTTGTATCGGCCGTCAGCGGCAGCGCACTAGCACCGCTCTACGCCCGGGCGCATCAGCACCACGTTGTCCGGGATGTACGCCGGGGTCGGCGCGGGCGCCGGATCCGGGTGGGATCCGTTCGCGTGGGCCGCGAGGCGTTCCAGCGCGACGTCCACGGCTTCGTCGAACTCTTCGACGACACTCAGCACCGCCCGTAGGGGCCGGCGGAACATCATGTCCCGGATGCCATCTTCACTCGGACGGAAGCTGAGCCAGTCCTGCAGTGCAGTCATGCTCTTATCCTTTGCTCGTGATCACCTTCGCTCTAACGACATCGGTGAGCGCGATATTTCAGCCGGATCCAGATGATCCGGTGTCTGCCCTCAATTTTACGGATGCGAAATCGCGGCCTCCTGCGCGAATGTCGCGGCGTTGATCTCGAAGTGGTAACGATTAGCAAAACTAAAGATGGGCCGCGGTGAGCCCACTCACATTGAGCGTCACGGTGAATCGCACATCTCAGCCACAATCGGGAATCAGTTCGGGCCTTCAGACCCGCCGTACGCCTGCGCCGAACCGCCGCGCACGGCGCGAAAAGTTCGCTGGAAGCGCCCGAGCAATCAGTTCGGCACGAGACTGAGCCGCACGTCGGCCCCGACGGTCTCGACGCCGTCGAAACGCCAGCGGCGGGCCTGCGACATGGTCGACACCCCGGCGTCGTCGATCGCCGTGATGGGTCCGCCCAGCAGCGTCGGCGCCAGATACGCCAGAATCCGGTCCACGAGTCCCGCCCGGACGAATGCCCCGGCCAGCGTCGGCCCGCCTTCCAGGATCACATCGGTGCGGTCCGACAGCGCCCGCAGCACCTCGAGCGGATCGTGCGTCCTGATCACCATGGTCCGGGAATCATCGTTCAGGACGTTGGCCTCCGACGAGATTTCGCGTTCCCCGACCACCACCCGCAGCGGCTGACGGGGCGCCGGGGTGCCGTCGGACAGCCGGGCGGTCAATGTCGGGTCGTCGGCCAGCACCGTCCCCGTGCCGACGACGATGGCGTCGGCCGCCGCGCGGTGCCGGTGCACGTCGGCCCGGGCGGCGGGGCCCGTGATCCACTGGCTGGTGCCGTCGGCGGCGGCGCTGCGCCCGTCGAGGCTGGCCGCGAACTTCCACGTCACATGGGGTCGGCCGGTGCGCTGACGGTGCAGCCATTCGCGCAGCGGCCCGCCGCTGACCTCGTCGGCGAGAACACCCGAAGTCACCGTCACGCCGGCATCGGTCAGCCGCTGGGCGCCGCCCGCGGCCACCGGATTGGGGTCGGCCACGGCGAACACCACGGCCGCCACCCCGGCGTCCAGCAGCGCGTCCACGCACGGGCCGGTGCGGCCCTGGTGGTTGCACGGCTCGAGCGTCACCACGGCGGTGCCGCCCGCGGCGCGGGTACCGGCCCGCCGCAGCGCCATGACCTCGGCGTGCGCCTCCCCCGGCGGCTGGGTCCCGCCGACACCGGCCACTTCGCCGTCACGGTCCAGGATCACCGCGCCGACCGGCGGGTTCGGGTACGTCGTGCCTTTGACCGCGTCGGCCTGGCCGATGGCCAGCCGCATGGCCGCTTCGATGGCCTCCGGCGTCACAGCACCAGATGCGGTGACGCGGCCGCGGCCTGACGCCGCAGGGATTCCACCGCGGCACCCGGATCCGCCGCGTTGTACACCGCGGAGCCGGCGACGAAGCAGTCCACGCCGGCCGCGGCGGCGGCTTCGATGGTGTCGTCATTGATGCCGCCGTCGATCTCGACGACCAGGGTGAGCTCACCGGAGTCGACGAGGTTGCGGACCAGCGCCACCTTCGGCAGCACCTCGGCGATGAACTTCTGGCCACCGAAGCCCGGCTCGACCGACATCACCAGCAGGGTGTCGAAGTCACGCAGGATTTCCAGGTAGGGCTCGATCGGGGTGCCGGGCTTGACGCTCAGGCCCGCCTTGGCGCCGGCCGCGCGGATGTCGCGGGCGACGGAGATCGGGTCGTCGGTGGCCTCGGCGTGGAACGTCACGTTGTAGGCGCCGGCCTCGGCGTACGACGGAGCCCAGCGCTTGGGGTCCTCGATCATCAGATGGCAGTCCATCGGGATGTCGGTGACTTTCAGCAGGCTCTCGACGACCGGCAGACCCAGCGTCAGGTTGGGGACGAAATGGTTGTCCATGACGTCGACGTGCAGCCAGTCGGCGCCCTCGACCGCCGCGGTCTCGTCGGCGAGCCGGGCGAAGTCGGCCGAAAGGATGGACGGGGCGATCAGTGGTCCTGCCATGGCGGTCAGACTACTTTGAGCGCGGCCGCGAACATCGCATCGGTGCCATGCCGATGTGGCCATAACTGCACATGTGGTCCGGGTCCCAGCCGGTCCGCCGGCGCGAACAGCGGGCGGGTGTCGATCTGTTCGACCGGCTGACGGCGCACCGCGTCGGCGATCACCCCGACGGTCTCGGCCAGGTGCGGCGAACAGGTCGCGTACAGCACCACACCGCCGGGTCGCGTGAGTTTGATTGCGGCAGCGAGCAATTCACGCTGCAGCCGGGCGAGGCCGGGCACGTCCGACGGCTGCCGGCGCCACCGCGCCTCGGGCCGGCGACGCAGCGCGCCCAGACCGGTGCAGGGGGCGTCGACCAGGACGCGGTCGAAGGATCCGGGCGCCAGACCGGAGTCGCGGCCGTCGACCCGGAGCACCTCGACACCCATGCCGGTGGTGTTGCGCTCCACCAGATCGGCGCGGTGCTCCGTCGGTTCGACGGCGGTCACCGTGGCGCCGGACTGTGCGGCGATGGCCGCCAGCATCGCGGTCTTGCCGCCGGGACCCGAACACAGGTCCAGCCACCGGCTGTCGTTGCCCTCCAGCGGCACCTCGGTCAGGGCGCGGGCCACCAGCTGGCTGCCTTCGTCCTGCACCTGTGCCAGGCCGTCGCGGATCGGGTCCAGCTGGCCGGGGTCGCCGCCGGGCAGATACACCGCGTACGGCGAGAAGCGGCCGACGTCGCCGCCGATCGCCGCGGCCAGCTCCTCGGCACTGATCTCCCCCGGACGGGCCGCGAGGTGCACGACGGGGCGTTCGTCGTCGCTGGTGAGCATCGCGTCTAGCTCCCCCGCGTCGGCGCCGAGGGCGTCGGCGAACGACTGCGCCACCCAGCGCGGGTGCGCATGGGTGAACGCGGTGTGGCCGATCGGGTCGGCGGCGGCCGACGGCGCGAGCTCGGCGACCCAGGCGGCCTCGTCCTTGCTCGCGATGGCGCGCAGCACGCCGTTGACGAAACCCGCACGCACCGAATCGAATTCGATGCCGGCCTGCTCGACGGTCGTGTCCACCGCGGCGTGGGCGTCGACGCGGGTGCGGAGCAGCTGATAGGCGCCGAGCCGCAGCAGATCCAGCAGAACCGGGTCGATCCGGTCGGTGGGGCGCCCGGCGGCACTCTCGATCACCGCGTCCAGCAGCCCGACGCAGCGGCAGGTGCCGTAGGTCAGTTCGGTGGCGAAGGCCGCGTCGCGGCCGGTGATGTCGCGCTCGCGCAGGATGGCCGGCAGCGCGAGGTTGGCGTAGGCGTCGCGCTGCGACACCGCGCGCAGCACGTCGAACGCGGCGCGGCGGGCCGGATCGAGCGGCTTGCGGCGCGGGCCGCGGGGGGCCTGTGCCCGGGCCGCCGGCTGCCGGTGGCCGCCGGTACGCCCCTGGTTGTTCGGCCGGCCCTGCCGTCCGCCTCGTCCGCTCCGTTCGGTCACCGGGCCACCACACCTTCGTCCAGCCGGGCACCGCGCGCCCAGTCCGCCGCATTCATCAGTTTCTTCCCCGGCGGTTGCACCAGGCCCAGGCGCACCGGGGTGCTGCCGGTGCCGACCAGCACGCCGGATTTCTGCACGCGAATCACGCCGGGCGCCAACGGTTCTGCTTCGACCGGGACCACCGGTCCGAGTTTCACCCGCAGGTGGCCGATCTCGGTCCAGGCACCCGGATTCGGCGTGACCGCGCGGATGCGGCGGTCGACGACGTGCGCGGGCAGCTCCCAGCGCACGCGCGCGTCCTCAACGGTCACCTTGGGTGCGATCGTCACGCCGTCGGTGGGCTGCGGCACCGCGGTCAGCCGGCCGTCCTCGACACCGTCGAGCGTCGTCTCCAGCAGACCGGCGCCGGCGTCGGCCAGGCGGGCCAGCAGGTCGCCCGCGGTGTCGATGGGCCGCACCGCCTCGGTCAGCACGCCGTACACGGGCCCGGAGTCCAGGGCCCGTTCGATCTGGAACGTGGTGGCACCGGTCACCTCGTCGCCCGCGGCGATGGCGGCCTGCACCGGGGCGGCGCCGCGCCACGCCGGCAGCACCGAGAAGTGCAGGTTGATCCAGCCCAGCCGGGGCACCGCCAGCAGCTCGTCGCGCAGCAGCGCACCGTAGGCGACGACGGCGCAGCAGTCGGGGGCCAGCGCGGCGAGTTCGGCGACGAACTCGGGCTCGTTGGGCTTGGCCGGACGCAGCACCGGAATGCCTTCGGCCAGAGCAAGTTCCGCGACGGGAGACGGCGCGGGCTTGCCGCGGCGACCGGAGGCCGCGTCAGGACGGGTCAGCACCGCGACCACCTCGTGGCGGGGCGACGCGATGAGCCGACGCAACGACGGCAGCGCGGGTTCCGGGGTTCCGGCGAAGACGATACGCACGATCCACCAGGCTACTTGTGCAGCGGCCGAACCTACTCATCCGATGTGCAGCGGATCGATCTGCACCCGCACCGGCGTCTGATCGTGGCGGGCGCTGAGCACGCCGGTCGCCCGGCGCAAGGCCGCCGCCAGGACCAGCCCGCGATCACGCGAGACCCGCACCAGCATGCGGTGCACGGGAGCGTCCGGGTCCACTCCGGGCGGACGACGGGCACCGAACGGCAGGTCGACCGGACCCAGCACCTCGGCATCGGGCGGCAGGGCGGCGGCCTCCAGCAGCGCGTCCGCCGCCTCCGGGACGCCGTCGACGGCCGCGAGATGCACCGCGGGGGGCAGCCCGACCTCGGTACGGCCGTCGAGCTCGGACTCCGCGTGCCCGACGGGGTCCCAGCGCACCAGCGCCTGCACCGTCGGGATCGACGATTCGGCCACCACCGCGACGGTGCCCCCGGCCGCGCGGTCGAGCACCATGGCCGCTGCCGACATCCACCGGCGCAGCGTGTCCTCGGCCGCACGCAGATCCTGGCGGCCCAGCAGCGCCCAGCCGTCCAGCAACAGCGCCGCGCCGTAACCGCCGTCGGCCCGCGGTTCGGCGCCCGGGGTCGCCACCACGACGGCGGCGCGCGCGGGCACGTCGGTCACGACGGCGTCCCCGCCGGAGGTGACGACGGGAACGCCCGGGAAGGCCCGGCCCAGCTCCTCGGCGGTGCGCCGGGCCCCGACCACCACCGCGCGTACCGCGTCCGAACCGCACCGGCCGCAGCGCAGCGCGACGTCCTGACGGCCACACCAGCGGCACACCGCGCCGACGGTGTCGCGGTCCGGCAGCGACAGCGGACCGGTGCAGTGGCGGCACCGCGCGATGGTCCGGCATTTACCGCAGGCCAGCGCGGGCACGTAGCCGCGGCGCGGCACCTGGACCAACACGGGCCGGCCGGCACTCAGCGCCGCCCGGGCCGCGCCGAGGGCCATCGACGGCAACCGCGCGGTGCGGGCGGCGGCGTCGCGTTCGTGGGTGTGGGCATCGTCGTCGAGCGCGACGACGCGTGGCGCCCGGGCGCGCACCACGCTGCGGCCCGCCACCAGGTCGTGCGCCCACTTGCTGCGGACCAGGGCCTGCGCCTCGGCAGTGCGCGCGAAGCCGCCGATGATTGCGCCGCAACGCAATTGGTGCGCCCGCAGCATGGCGACCTCGCGGGCGTGCGGATACGGCGCACGCGGTTCGGCGAGCGAGTCGTCGCCGTCGTCCCATACGACGACGAGCCCGAGGTCGGCGACGGGGGCGAACACCGCGCTGCGGGTGCCGATCACGAGCCGGGCCTGACCACGCAGCACCGACAGCCAGCGCCGGTAGCGCTGCGACGGGCCGAGGCCGGCGGACAACGCCACGACCCGGGACTCGTCGACGAGCGTCAGCGCCGCGGCGTGGACGGCGTCGACGTCGCGCTGGTCCGGCACGATCAGCAGTGCCGCGCGGCCGGCGTTGACGACGACAGCCGCCGCCTCGCACAGCCGCCGGGCCCAGTCCTCCCCCGGCAGCGCCTGCCACACCGCGCGCGCGGCCCGGCCCTCGGCAAGCGCTTCGAGGAACTGCTCGCCGCGGCCGTACTGCTGCCAGGCGCCGGCGTCGACGTCGCGCGCAACGAACGGCGGAAGCTCCGGCGGCGGTTGCTTCTCCACGGTGGCATGCCGCGGCGGGATGGCCAGGCGCAGCACATCGGGCCGGCTGCCGGCGTACCGGGCGGCCACCGCCTCGGCGAGGCGCTGCACGTCCGGGGTCAGCACCCGTTCGGCCGAGACCACCCGGTCCAGCCAGCCCAGCTTGCCCGAATGGTCGGTGTCCGAACGCCTTTCGAGGATGAAGGCGTCGACGAGGCGGCCATTGAACCGGACCTTGGCCCGCACACCCGGCTGGGCGTCGTCGGACAGGTCGGCCGGCACCAGGTAATCGAACTCGCGGTCCAGATGCGGCACCGACAGCATGGGCAGCACCCGAGCCACGGGCTCGTGCTCGGCCTGCTGTCTGGTGACGGTCACGCAGCCGGTGTAGCAGACGCGGCCGACACCGTCCTGCCGGCGAAGAATCCAGCGGTGATCAGGAGCAACGACGCGGCGTAGGCCCACCAGATCGGGACCGCCAGCGTCTCGTCACCGAGCACGAACTTGCTGATGCCGATCATGCCGTCGCTCACCGCGAAGCACAGCGCGCCGAGGGCGGTCCAGCGGGTCGGCAGGTCGGCGAACAGCGCCGTGCACACCATGGCCACCAGTACCGCCATGTACACGGTGACGGGGATGGTCATCTGCTGCGCGACCAGGCTGGGCCAGAACCAGACGACGAGCCCGATGCAGATGACGACCAGGACCGCGGCGCCGGCGGTGGCCGCCGGGGTGCGGCGCGCCAACGGCAGCAGGGCGGCCAGGAAGCACAGGTGCGCGATCAGGAACGAGCCGAGCCCGAACACGAATCCCATGGGCCAGCCCGGCACGGCCAGCAGGAAGTCACCACCGGCCGAGAACACCAGTGCGGCGACCAGCCAGTTGCGTTCGCGGACGATCGGATGGCTCGCCGCGGCCGCCGCCAGCAGCAGCGCGGGCAGTGCCTTGACCACGGGCTGCAGGGCGAATTGGCCGATTAGGTCGGCGCCCGACGGCAACCGCAGCGCCGTCGCGATGAGGAAGATGCCATAGCCGGCGGCGATCACGGCGGCCGCCAGCCACAGCCGCCGGCGCGGTGCGTACGGTGAACTCATGTCGGACACTGCGCGTCCCCCGCTCGATCCCATTCTGCAAAAGGTACTGGAAGCGGTTCCGTTCCAATTGACCATGGACGGTGGCGTCGAAGCCGCCCGGGCCCGGTTCCGTGAGCTGCCCCGCAAGGCGGTGTTCCCGGAGGTCCGCGCCGAGGACCGCGTCATCGACGGCGTCCCGGTGCGCGTCTACTGGCCCGCGGACATCGAACCGTCGGCGCCGGTGGTGCTGTTCTTCCACGGCGGCGGCTGGGTGGTCGGCGATCTGGACACCTATGACGGCACCGCCCGCCTGCACGCCGCCGGGGCCGGCGCCGTGGTGGTGTCGGTGGACTACCGGCTCGCTCCCGAGCACCCCTTCCCCGCCGCGGTCGACGACGTCTGGGCCGTGACGCAGTGGGTGGCCGCCCACGCCGACGAGATCGGCGGTGACCCGAATCGTCTTGCGGTGGCCGGTGATTCGGCCGGCGGCAACCTCGCCGCCGTGGTCGCGCAGCTGGCCCGCGATGCCGGCATCATGCTGCGCGCCCAGCTGCTGTGGTACCCCGCGACCACCTGGGACACGTCGCTGCCGTCGTTCACCGAGAACGCCGACGCACCGGTCCTGGGCCGCGACGCCGTCGGCGGTTTCTCGTTGCTGTACGCCACTGGCGTCGACCTGCGGAACCCGCCGGCCGCCCTGGTCCCGGCGCGGGCCGAGTCGCTGGCCGGGCTGGCACCGGCCTACATCGCCGTCGCCGGATATGACCCGCTGCGTGACGACGGCATCCGGTACGGCGAGATGCTCACCGCGGCCGGGGTTTCCGTCGAGGTGCACAACGCCGAGACCCTGGTGCACGGCTACCTCGGGTACCACGGCGTGGTGCCGGCGACGACCGAGGCGGCCGACCGCGGAATCGCCGCGCTGAAGGCAGCGTTAGCCTGAGGCATGACCCTGGATGAGAGCGACGCTGTGACGTCCGCTGACCGCCCTGGTATCGACCCGATCCTCAAAGCCCTCCTGGACGCCGTGCCACTGGAGTTCACCATCGACGACGGTGTCGAGGTGGCGCGGGCCAAGATCGCCGCGATGCGGCCGCCGGCGGCGATGCTGCCTGACCTGCGGATCGAGAACCGTACGCTCGATTGCGGTGCGGCAGGCCAGATTCCGGTCCGCATCTACTGGCCGCCCATCGACGGCGAAACCCGGCCGCTGCCCGTCGTGGTCTTCTATCACGGCGGCGGCTGGGCCATCGGGGACCTGGACACCCATGACCATGTGGCGCGCGCCCACGCCGTCGGCGCCCGCGCCATCGTGGTGTCGGTCGAGTACCGGTTGGCGCCCGAGCACCCGTTCCCGGCCGCCATCGAGGATTCCTGGGCCGCGCTGCAGTGGGTCGGCGCGCATGCCGCCGAACTGGGTGGCGACCCGGCGCGCCTCGCGGTGGCCGGCGACTCGGCCGGCGGCAACATCTCCGCGGTGATGGCGCTGCGGGCGCGTGACGCCGGTGGCCCGAAGCTGGCGTTCCAGCTGCTCTGGTACCCCGTGGTGACGGGTGATGTCACGCTGCCGTCGTTCACCGAGAACGCCGACGCCCCCATGCTCAACAGCAATGTGACGGCGGCCTTCCTGACCTGGTACCTGCCGGGCATGGACCTCAGCGACGCCTCGGCCCTGCCGACCGACCTGGCCCCGGCGAACGCCGAGTCGCTGGCAGGTCTGCCGCCGGCGTACATCGGGACCGCCGAGCACGACCCGCTGCGGGACGACGGCGCCGAGTACGCCAAACTGCTTGCCGCAGCAGGTGTTCCGGTCGAGTTGAGCAACGAGCCGACCATGGTGCACGGGTTCGTCAGCCTCGCCCTGGCTTCGCCGGTGGCGACCGAGGCCACCAACCGTGGACTCGCGGCCCTGAAAGCCGCCCTCTACGCCTGAATTTCCGCAAGTATGGACCCATGACAACGCCTGATGTCCAAACGGTGATCGTCGGCGCCGGGTTCTCCGGGATCGGGGCCGGCATCCTGCTCGACCGGGCCGGGCTCGGTGACTACCGAATCCTCGAAGCCGGCTCCGGCCCCGGCGGCACCTGGTTCTGGAACACCTATCCCGGTGTCGCCGTGGATATTCCGTCGTTCTCCTACCAGTTCTCGTTCGAGCAGAGCGCCGACTGGTCGCGCACCTACGCCAGGGGCCACGAGCTCAAGGCCTACGCCGAGCACTGCGTCGACAAGTACGGACTGCGGGACCGCATCCGGTTCGGCACCGAGGTCACCGGCGCCGAGTACGACGACGACGCCGCCCTGTGGCGCGTGCACACCAGCAGCGGCACCGTCACCGCACGGTTCCTGATCAACGGCAGTGGCGTCCTGACGGTGCCCAAGGCACCGGACATCGACGGCGTCGAGGACTTCGCCGGCATCACGCTGCACACCGCACGCTGGGACAGCAGCATCGACCTGCGTGGCAAGCGGGTCGCGATCATCGGCACCGGTGCCTCGGCGGTGCAGGTGATCCCCGAGATCGCCCCGATCGTGGCGCACCTCACGGTGTTTCAGCGGACGCCGATCTGGTGCTTCCCGAAACTCGACCTGCCGCTGCCGGCCCCGGCCCGGTGGGCCATGCGCATTCCCGGCGGCAAGACGCTGCAGCGGCTGGCCAGCCAGGCCTACGTCGAGCTGACCTTCCCGCTGTCGGCGCAGTACTACAGCGTCTTCCCGTTGGCGGACGGCGCGGCCCGGATGGGGCGGTCGTTCCTGCGCCGCGAGGTCCACGACCCGGTGGTGCGGGACAAGCTGACGCCGCGCTACGCGGTCGGCTGTAAGCGGCCGGGTTTCCACAACAGCTACCTGGCGACCTACAACCGCGAAAACGTCAGTCTGGTAACCGAATCCATCGAGCGCATCACGCCGACCGGGGTACGTACCGCCGACGGACAGGAACACGAGGTGGACGTGCTGATCCTGGCCACCGGGTTCAAGGTGATGGACGTCGACAGCGTGCCGACGTTCCCCGTCACCGGTGCGGGCGGCCACACCCTCGGCGAGTTCTGGGAGACGCAGCGGCTGCAGGCCTATGAGGGCGTCAGCATCCCCGGTTTCCCGAACTTCTTCACCGTCATGGGGCCGTACGGCTACGTGGGTTCGTCGTATTTCGCGCTGATCGAAGCGCAGACGCACCACATCGTGCGGTGTCTGCAGCGGGCGGAAAAGCTTGGCGCCCACCGGGTGGAGGTCTCGCAGGAGGCCAACGACCGCTACTTCGACGAAATGATGCGCAAGCGCCACCGCCAGGTGTTCTGGCAGGACAGTTGCCAGTCGGCCAACAGCTACTACTTCGACAAGAACGGCGACGTGCCGCTACGGCCCGCCACCACCGTGGAGGCCTACGTCCGCAGCCGCCGCTTCGATCTCGACGACTACGAGTTCAGCGCCTGAGTCTCCGGCCGATGCGGATATGAAAGTGATTTGAACCCGGTAACTTTTCCGCATGCGCCGGCATCGGCACGGCTATAGGCGCTGAAACGTCGGTACAGTCGCGAAGGTGACGACCAGGCCGATGCGATGGCGGGCGGCGATCCTGCTGCTCGTCGCGCTGCTGGGCCTCGGGATCGGCACGCAGCTGGGCATCAAGCCCGCTGCCGCGACGCATCCCCATGCGGCCCCCGTCCTCGTGGCACCGGGCCACACGCTGCCGTCCGTGACCGCCGAACATCCACACCTGCGCGACAATTCGATCCCGTCGGCCCCGGATCTGATGATCGGCCTTCCCCGGTCCACCTCCACCCTCCTGGCTCTCGGCCTCGCGCTGGCCGTCTGCGTCGCGATGGTGTGCTGGTGCGCACTGACGCCGGTGACCAGCCGGGGACCGCCCCGTCAGGTGGCGGCGATCCACACCGGCCGGGCGGTCCTGACCCGGCTCTGCATCTCCCGACGCTGATCGGTCAGCGCAGATCGGCCGCGTTTCGTGGCTGGTCGGTGTCTGCTGCCCGATCCCGCTGCCGCGCCGCGGCATGACGCGAAAAGTGATGCACCCATGAACAATTCGACCAATCTCACCCTGCCCAGAAACACCGCTCGACCGGCTTCGGGTCCGTGCCGGCTGGCCCGCTACGACCGGCCCGGCACCATGGTCGGCGGCACCCCGGTGCTGCGGATCACCGCCCCGTTCACCACCGATGACCGCGGCTTCTGGGCCAAGCTCGAAGGCGTCAACCCCGGCGGCATGAAAGACCGGCCCGCCCTGTACATGGTCGAACGCGGCCGGGCCCGCGGCGACCTGCTGCCCGGCGCCCGGATCGTCGAATCCACGAGCGGCACACTCGGACTCGGCCTGGCCCTGGCCGGCACCGTGTACGGGCACCCGGTCACGCTGGTGACCGATCCGGGCATGGAACCGATGATGCTGCGCATGCTGGCCGCATATGGCGCCGACATCGACCTGGTCACCGAGCCGCACCCGACCGGCGGCTGGCAGCAGGCCCGGCGCGACCGGGTGGCCCAGATCCTGGCCGGCGACCCCACCGCCTGGTACCCCGACCAGTACAACAACCCCGACAACGTCGACGCGTACCGCGATCTCGCCCTCGAATTGCAGTCGCAACTGGGCTCCGTCGACGTCCTGGTGTGCTCGGTCGGCACCGGCGGGCATTCGGCCGGGGTGGCAAAAGTGTTGCGCGAGTTCAATCCGGACCTGTTGCTGATCGGCGTCGACACCATCGGGTCGACGATCTTCGGCCAGCCCGCGCAGAGCCGGCTGATGCGCGGCCTGGGGTCGAGCATCTACCCGGACAACGTCGACTACGACGCGTTCTCGGAGGTGCACTGGGTGGCACCCGCCGAGGCGGTGTGGGCGTGCCGGGCGCTGGCCTCGACCAGCTACGCCAGCAGCGGCTGGAGCGGCGGCGCGGTGGCACTGGTCGCCGGTTGGGCGGCACGCCACCACGACGCGGACACCACGATCGCCGCGATCTTTCCCGATGGGCCGCAACGGTATTTCGACACCATCTACAACGACGACTACTGCCGCCAGCACGGCCTGCTCGGCATCGAGCCACCCGCCGAGCCCGCCGTGATCGCCGACCACACCGAGCGCGTGGTGCATTCGTGGACCCGGTGCACCACGGTGCGCAGGCCCGACGCGGCGGCACTGTGATGCAGGTGCTCACCCAGTTCCGCAGCTTCGGCTGGCCCAGCCGGGTGCTGATGCTCAACCAGTTCGGCATCAACCTCGGCTTCTACATGCTGATGCCGTACCTGGCCGGGTACCTGGCCGGCCCGCTCGGCCTGGCCGGCTGGGCCGTCGGGCTGGTGCTCGGGGTACGGAACTTCTCACAGCAGGGCATGTTCATCGTCGGTGGGACGCTGGCCGACCGGCTCGGCTACAAGCCGCTGATCGTGGCGGGGTGCCTGTTGCGGACAGCCGCATTCGGCTTGCTGGCGGTCGCACAGTCCCTCCCGGTGCTGCTGATCGCCTCGGCGGCAACCGGTTTCGCGGGGGCACTGTTCAACCCGGCGGTGCGGGCCTACCTGGCCGCGGACTCCGGCGACCGGCGGGTGGCGGCGTTCACGGTGTTCAACGTCTTCTATCAGGGCGGCATCCTCGCCGGCCCGCTGGTGGGCCTGGCCCTGATGGCGCTGGACTTCCGGGTGACGGCGGGCATGGCGGCCGTGGTGTTCGCGGTGCTGACCATCGCGCAGCTGTTCGCGCTGCCGAAAGACCACGCCGATCACGCTGCCGCCGAACGGGTCTCGGTCCTGCACGACTGGCGCACCGTGCTCGCCAACCGTCCCTTCCTGTTGTTCGCGGCGTCGATGGTGGGCACCTACGTGGTGACGTTCCAGGTGTACCTGGCGTTGCCGCTGCACGCCGCCGTGCTGTCGCCGCACCACGAATCGGCCATCGTAGCGGCAGTTTTCGCGGTGTCGGGCCTGGTGGCCATCGGCGGCCAGATCCGCATCACGGCCTGGTTCACGGCACGCTACGGCCGCGTCCAGTCGCTGACCATCGGCGTGCTGGTGCTCGCGGCGGCGTTCGTCCCGCTGATCGTGGTGCCCGATGACCGATGGGGTCTGCCGGCCGCGGTGGCGGCGCTGTTGCTGACGGCCGCGCTGCTGGCCGTCGGCTCGGCCGCGGTCTATCCGTTCGAGATGGACACCGTGGTGTCCCTGGCCGGCGAACGGCTGGTGGCGACGTACTACGGCTTCTACAACACCATCGTCGGCATCGGCATCCTGGTGGGCAATCTCGCCACAGGTGCGCTGATGGAGACGGCGCGTCATGCCGGCCGGCCGGAGCTGATCTGGCTGTCGCTCACGGTGATCAGCCTGCTGGTCGCCGTGGCGCTGTACCGAAGCCGTCGACTGGAGCCACAGCCGGTCGCCTGATCAAACACAAATGCCCCCGCAGTGCGGGGGCATTTGTCTTCGTGACGGGTTTAGACCGAAGCCTGATTGTCTGACTCCTCAACGCGGCTCGTTCCTCGCCGCTTGATCGTCGTCAGACGGAAGCCTTCAGGTCGTCGACCTTGTCGAGCTGCTCCCACGGCAGTTCGATGTCGGTGCGGCCGAAGTGGCCGTAGGCGGCGGTCGGCGCGTAGATCGGGCGCAGCAGGTCCAGGTCGCGGATGATCGCGCCGGGACGCAGGTCGAAGACCGAGGTGATGGCCTTCTCGATGCGGGCCGGGTCGAAGTGCTCGGTGCCGAAGGTCTCGACGAACAGGCCCACCGGGGCGGCCTTGCCGATGGCGTAGGCGACCTGGACCTCGACGCGGTCGGCCAGGCCGGCGGCGACGACGTTCTTGGCCACCCAGCGCATCGCGTACGCCGCCGAGCGGTCCACCTTTGACGGGTCCTTGCCCGAGAAGGCGCCGCCGCCGTGGCGGGCCCAGCCGCCGTAGGTGTCGACGATGATCTTGCGGCCGGTCAGACCGGCGTCACCCATCGGGCCGCCGACGACGAAGTTGCCGGTCGGGTTGACCAGCAGCCGGAAGTCGGAGGTGTCCATGGTGTCGTGGGCCAGGTCGGCCAGCACGGTCTCGACGACGTGGCGGCGGATGTCCGGCGCCAGGGTCTTGTCCAGGTCGACGCCCTCGGCGTGCTGGGTCGACAGCACCACGGTGTCCAGGCGGACCGGGACGTTGTCGCGGTACTCGATGGTGACCTGGGTCTTGCCGTCGGGCCGCAGGTAGTCGACGGTGTTGTTCTTGCGGACCTCGGTGAGGCGCCGCGACAGCCGGTGCGCCAGCGCGATCGGCAGCGGCATCAGCTCGGGGGTGTCGTTGATGGCGTAACCGAACATCAGGCCCTGGTCGCCGGCGCCCTGGGCGTCCAGCGGGTCACCGGCGCCCTCGACACGCGCCTCGTGCGCGGTGTCGACGCCCGCGGCGATGTCCGGGGACTGCGCGCCGATGCCGATGTTGACGCCGCAGGTGGCGTAGTCGAAGCCCTTGTCGGAGTGGTCGTAACCGATCTGGCGGATCCGGTCACGGACGATCAGCGGGATGTCGGCAAACGCTTCCTTGGCGCTGGTGGTCACCTCGCCCACGACATGGACCTGACCCGTCGTCACGAGCGTCTCCACCGCGACCCGCGACTTGGGATCCTGCGCGAGGAGCGCGTCCAGCACCGAATCGCTGATGGCGTCGCAGATCTTGTCCGGATGTCCTTCGGTCACTGACTCGCTGGTAAACAGCCGACCTTCACTCACGTCGCAAATCCCTTCCAAAACTTTAGTCCGGCGCATAATATCCGCGCCCGGCTACCGACTGTCGTGTACCCCTGCGCAGCAAACCCGTTCCGCGGCGCGGTTCAGGCTATGTTCATTCGTCCTTGCCACGCAGGAAGGCCGCGGTCGCATCGGCGATGCGACTGGCCATCAAGGTCTTGGACCCGTGCTCCAGCGCTGACTCGGTGCCGTCGGCGGCCAGCAGCCAGCCGTCGTTGACGTCGACCTCGAAGGCCCTGCCGTTGCCCACCGCGTTGACAACCAGCAGGTCACAGCCCTTGCGCTGCAGCTTGGCCCGGGCGTGGAACAGCACGTCGCCGTTCGCATCGCCGGTCTCGGCGGCGAATCCGACGATGGCACGAAGGTTCGGCAGCTGGCCGTCGGTGCGCGCCCGCACCGCGCCGGCGAGGATGTCGTCGGTCCGCGTCAGTTCGATGACGGGCGCTCCGTCGGCATCGCCGGGGCCGTGCGTCTTTTTGATCTTGGTGGTCGCTACCTCGGTGGGACGGAAATCGGCGACCGCGGCGGCCATCACGAGGACGTGCGCGTCGGACACGTACTTGAACACCGCATCGCGCAGCTGCGCCGCCGAACCGATGTGCACGACGTCGACACCCGCCGGGTCGGCCAGGCCCACGGTGTTGCCGGCGATCAGGGTGACCTCGGCGCCGCGCTGGGCCATCACACGCGCCACGGCGTAGCCCTGCTTGCCGGAACTGCGGTTGCCGATGAAGCGGACCGGATCGATGGCCTCGCGGGTTCCGCCGGCGGTGACGACGACCTTGACCCCGGCCAGATCGCGGGGCAGCGCGTCGCCGCGCTCCAGGAGCAGCTGGGCGAACGTGGTGATCTCTTCGGCCTCAGGCAGCCGTCCGGCACCGCTGTCGGCGCCGGTGAGGCGCCCGGAGGCCGGGTCCAGCACGACGACACCCCGACGCCGCAATGTCGCGACGTTGTCGACGGTGGCCGGGTGCATCCACATCTCGGTGTGCATCGCCGGGGCGAACAGCACCGGACAGCGCGCGGTGAGCAGCGTGGCGGTCAGCAGATCGTCGCCGCGCCCCGCCACCGCCCGGGCCATCAGGTCGGCGGTTGCCGGTGCGACCACGACCAGGTCGGCCTGCTGGCCGAACCGGACGTGGGGCACCTCGGAGACGTCCTCGAACACGCCCGTGTGGACGGGATTGCCGGACAGTGCTTCAAAAGTGGCGGCGCCGACGAACTTGAGCGCCGACTCGGTCGGCACCACGCGGACCGAATGCCCGGCCTCGCTCAGCTGACGAACCAGGGTGCACGCCTTGTAGGCGGCGATACCTCCGGCGACTCCGACGACGATGCGTTTGCGGTCGGCCATGTTCGGCGCCTACGCGGCCTTACTCGCCCTCGGTGTGCTCGAGCAGGTCGCCGTGGATCTCGCGCATGGCGATCGACAGCGGCTTCTCCTGCAGGCCCGGCTCGACCAGGGGGCCGACGTACTCGAGGATGCCGTCACCGAGCTGGTTGTAGTAGTCGTTGATCTGGCGCGCCCGCTTCGCGGCGTAGATGACCAGCGCGTACTTGCTCGACACGCGATCGAGCAGCTCGTCGATCGGTGGATTGGTGATACCCAGCGGCGTGTCGTAGGCGATGGCGGCGTCGGAGTCGATGCTCTCGACAGTGGTGCTCACGAAGGATTCTCCCGGCGTTTGGTGTGAAGATTGGCGTCGCTATCAGCGATATCTGTGCGGTTCTGCGCAGACCGCTCAGCGGCCCACCAGCAAGGATACCAATTCTGCACAGGCGGATTCCAACTGACTGTTGACAACAGTCACATCGAAACTGTCCTGAGCGGCCAGTTCGGCCCGCGCGGTAGCCAGGCGGCGGGCCTGCACCTCGGCGCTTTCGGTGCCGCGGCCGATGAGACGGCTCTCGAGCGCCTCCCAGCTGGGCGGCGCGAGGAAGACCGTCAGCACCTCGGGCATGGCCTCTTTGACGGCCCGGGCGCCGGCCAGATCGACTTCGATGAGGACGGGCCGACCAGCGGCGATGGCGTCCCGGACCGGGCGCGCGGGGGTGCCGGAGCGCTGCAGTCCCCCGTGGATTTCGGCCCATTCGAGCAGCTCGCCGTCATCGATGAGGCGCTGGAACTCGTCGGCCGAGACGAATGTGTAGTCGACACCGTCGACCTCGCCGGGACGCGGCGCGCGCGTCGTGGCGGAGACACTGAAATGCAGGTCGGGCACCCGCTCACGCAGGCAGCGCACGACCGTGGATTTGCCCACGGCAGAGGGGCCGGACAGCACAACAACACGGTTCATCGCCGTCCGGCCCCTACTGCTCGTCAGTCTTGCGTCAGATCAGGAAAAGTCGAACTTTTCCAGCAGGGCCTTGCGCTGACGGTCGCCCAGGCCGCGCAGACGGCGGGTCGGAGCGATCTCCAGCTCGGTCATGATCTCCTGCGCCTTGACCTTGCCGACCTTGGGCAGGGCTTCCAGCAGAGCGGAAACCTTCATCTTGCCGAGGACCTCGTCGGTCTCGGCGTCCGTCAGGACCTGCTTGAGGTTGGTGCCGCCGCGCTTGAGCCGGTCTTTCAACTCGGCACGTGCTCGACGTGCGGCAGCAGCCTTCTCCAACGCTGCCGCGCGCTGTTCGTCGGTCAACTGGGGAAGGGCCACGGGGTTCCTCCGTATCTCCGTCAAATAATTTCTGTCACGGCTGGGGTGAACCAGCCAGCGACGACGACCGTACCCACGCTTCCCGACAAGCGCTAACCCCACCCCCCGGGTAACGAAGCTAAAAGCCCAGCGTGTAGTGCGAACGGCGGCTCCGGGTGGCCGCGAAGTGCAAGCTCACCAAGGCCCCTTTCGAGGCGCTGCAGCCACAGATCTGCCTGCGTATCAAGGGTTTTGAGCACTCAGTGGGAGGACGGCCGACCCGCCGCGGCGCGGCCGGGCGCATTTTCGGGCCGCCGGCCGGGGTTCGTCAGGAAAATTTTCGCAGGTCACGGCGTGTCGGGCGTGTCGGTGCGGGGCCGAACGGGTCGGTGCACTGCCGGCGCGTCTGTCGGCCGATTTGGGCGGTCGGACCACCCAAATCGAGGGGTATTTGCCGAATCGGAGACCGGTTCAGCACCCCACGACGCGGCCGACGCGCCGTCGCTGCGCGCCGTCACGCAGACTCCGCAAACACCGGCCTGCGTCCATGCGCCGACCTGGCCGAGCCTCCGCGCATCGCCCCGACGACCGCTTCGTCATGAAACCGTCTCCCGGCCAATGCCTTCCATCCGAGCCAGGTTTCCCACAGGCAACAGTCAGCGCCCGGTGACCGAACCGTTGCGACACGCACAGCACACACCTAACGACGCCAAAGTGCGCGCACATTAGGCGGTCCTAACTTCAATGTCGTACCCATCACGAGGAGGACTGTGCAGCGATGAACTTCAAGCGAGCGTTGACCGCATCCACCCTGGCAGCCGGCATCGGCGTCGCCGGGCTGTTTGGCGTCGGCCTGGCCGGCGCCAATGCCGACCCGGGCTGCCCGCCGAACGCGCAGTGCGGCCAGCACGACGACCACGACAACCACGGCCCCGGGGACAACCGCGGCCCGGGTGACAACCGCGGCCCGGCGGCCCCCGTCGGCCGCGACGACAACTGGCACGACAACCAGGGCCGCGACTGGCAGCACCGCGGCATCGACGATGCTCGCTTCGACCACCAGCCGTTCGACTACAACGGCCAGTGGGTGAACCCGGTCTGGGACAACGGTCACAACGCGTGGGGCTTCTGGCTCGGCCCGATCTGGATTCCGCTGTGATCGACGCCCGTCTCGTCGTCTGCGGGACTGCGTCCCAAACAGGCTGCCGCACAACATGTTCCTGGCTGCACCGCCACGCACAGCAAACACCTAAGTACAGCTAAGTGCACGCCCATCGAACCGCAATAGCGTCAGCGGCATGAAGATCAAGCAGGCATTGACCGCATCCACCTTGGCGGCCGGCATCGGCGCCGCCGGACTGTTCGGCATCGGGCTGGCGACGGCGAGTGCCGACCCATGGTGCGGGCCGGGCGCCCCGTGCCGGGGCCACGACGACCACCGCGACGACCGCGGCGGCTGGCAGCGCGGCGTCGACTGGCACCAGGACCGTGACGGCTGGCGCGACGACCGTGGTCGCGATTGGTACCACCGCGGTATCGATGACGGCCGCTTCGACCACCAGCCGTTCGACTACAACGGTCAGTGGGTGAACCCGGTGTTCGAGCCCCGCTTCAGCGCGTGGGGCTTCTGGCTGGGCCCCATCTGGATTCCGCTGTGACATAGGTGCCCGGCCGGTACGTTCATGCCGATGGCTGTCGCGTACCGGTCGCTGTGCGTCCTGATGCTGCTGTTCGCCACGCTGACGGCGAACATCGCAGCGCCGGCCTGGGCCTGCGGTTGCGGCGCCTACATCCCGGACCATCCTGGCGCGACCGTCGTCGACGAGCGGGCCCTGATCGCCTGGGACGGCAGCACCGAGGACATCCTGATGTCGTTCGGGGTCAGCGGCGCCTCGGATCGGGCCGCCTGGGTGATGCCCGTGCCGTCGGTCGCGCACGTCACGCTGGGCGACGGCGCAGTGTTCGACGAGCTGGCGCGCCTCACGGCGCCCAGGATCGAATACCACGACAGCTGGTGGCCGACCTTCGACTGGCTCACCGCCGGCTCCCGCGGCGCCCTCGACGCGGCTGGTGCGCGCCCGGGCGGCGTCAACGTGCTGGGCAGCCGGCGGATCGGGCCGTTCGACGTCACGCGCCTGGCCGGCGACGACCCCACGGCCCTGGCGCACTGGTTGACGGACAAAGGCTTCCCCCACCCCGACGGGCTCGATACCAACCTGGCGCCATACGTCGCGGCGCGCTGGGAGATCGTCGCGATCCAGCTCGCTGCGGATGCCGCCGGCGCGACATTGTCCGGAACCCTGCAGCCGCTGCGGCTGTCGTTCGCCTCGGACACGGCCGTCTATCCGATGCGGCTGTCCCGGTCGGCGAAGGCTCCGCAGCGCGTCGATCTGTACGTGCTGGCCGACCACCGGATGAATCCCAGTGCGGTGCCCGTGCCCGGCAACGCGGCGACGCTGCAGTACGCCGGACGCGTCGACACCCCGGCGCTCACGTCGTACCGGGGTCACTATCTGACCCGCTGGACGAATTACCTCGGCGAGCCGCAGCGCATCGACGGCGACTACGTATTCACCCGGGCCGCAACCGATTCCGACTACGCGCAGGTGATCTACCTGACGCGCAACCACGGCGACGTCTCGGGCCTGGCACTGATCGGCGCCGCGCTTGGCGCCGGGGTACTGGTCGGGGTGCTCTGGTGGCGCCGGCGGCGTCAGGCCAGATAGGCCACGGCGTCGCGGAGCTTCTCCCCCGCGGCCCGCACGGCCGCGACGTCCGGCCCGGCCCGCAGCACCTCACGCGACACCGCCGGGAGCAGGGTGCCCGGCTGAGCGCCGCCGAGACCGGCCAGCGCGTCCGGGCGGCCGCCCTGCGCGCCGACGCCGGGCATCAGCACCGGTCCGCCGAGCTGCGACAGATCGGGGACCTCGGCCAGCGTGGCTCCGACGACGACACCGACCGAGCCGTCGCCCGCGGCATTCACCGCGGCGACATCGTCGACGATCGTCTGCGCCACGGTGCGCTCGCCCGCCACCGCGCGCTGCACCGACGCACCCTCCGGATTGGACGTGGCGGCCAGCACGAACACCCCGCGGCCGTGGACGGCCGCGACATCGAGCAGCGGCTGCAGCGAGCCGAAGCCGAGGTACGGCGACGCCGTCACCGCGTCGGCAGCCAGCGGCGAATCGCCCGCCCACGCCTGCGCGTAGGCGGCCATGGTCGAGCCGATGTCACCGCGCTTGGCGTCGGCCAGCACCAGGACGCCGGCCTCCTGCAGCCGGGCGATGGTGCGTTCCAGCACGACGAAGCCCGCCGAACCGTAGGCCTCGAAGAACGCGACCTGCGGCTTGACGATCGCGAAGCCCGCGAACGCCTCGACGCAGATGTCGTTGAACGCCGCGACACCGTCGGCCGACACCGGCAGACCCCAGGCGCTCAGGAGCTCGGGGTGCGGGTCGATGCCCAGGCACAGCGGACCCCGCTGTGCCATGGCGGCCCGCAACCGCGAGCCGAAGCTCACTTCGCGCCCAACTGGCTGTGCAGCTCCTGCAGCGACCGCACGCCGATGTCCCCGCGGATACCGGCCTCGATGCCCTGCACCGCGGCCGACGCGCCCTGCACCGTCGTCACACACGGGATGCTGGCCGACACCGCGGCCGAGCGAATCTCGTAGCCGTCGATGCGCGGACCCGAGTTGCCGTACGGCGTGTTGATCACCATGTCGACCTCGCCGGCCTTGATGGCGTCGACCGCCGACATGGCCGGACGGTCCGGGCTGGGCTCTTCGAAGTTCTTGCGCACAACCTCGCACGGAATGCCGTTGCGGCGCAGCATCTCCGCGGTGCCCTCGGTGGCCAGCACCCGGAAGCCGAGGTCGGCCAGACGCTTGACCGGGAACACCAGCGAGCGCTTGTCGCGGTTGGCCACCGACACGAACACCGTGCCGCCCGAAGGCAGCGAGCCGTAGGCCGCGGTCTGGCTCTTGGCGAACGCGGTACCGAAATCGCTGTCGATACCCATGACCTCGCCGGTCGACTTCATCTCCGGCCCGAGCAGCGAATCCACCTGCGAGCCATCGGCTTTGCGGAACCGGTGGAACGGCAGGACGGCTTCCTTCACCGCGATCGGCGCGTTGGGCGCGACACTGGCGCCGTCGCCCTCGGCGGCCAGGATGCCCTCGGCCCGCAGCTCGGCGATGGTGGCGCCCAACATGACCCGGGCGCAGGCCTTCGCCAGCGGCACCGCGGTGGCCTTCGACACGAAGGGCACCGTGCGGCTGGCGCGCGGGTTGGCCTCCAGGACATAGAGCACGTCGTCCTTGAGCGCGTACTGCACGTTCAGCAGACCGACCACGCCGATGCCGTGGGCGATGGCCTCGGTGGCCTTGCGCACGGCCGCGATGTCGGTGCGGCCCAACGTGACCGGCGGCAACGCACAGGCCGAGTCGCCGGAGTGGATGCCGGCTTCCTCGATGTGCTCCATCACGCCGCCGATGTACACCTCGGTGCCGTCGCACAGCGCGTCGACATCGATCTCGATGGCATCTTCGAGGAACCGGTCGACCAGCACGGGGTGCTCGGGCGAGAGCTCGGTGGCCCGCTCGATGTAGCCCTGCAGCGTCTGCTCGTCGTAGACGATCTCCATGCCGCGGCCGCCCAGCACGTACGACGGGCGCACCAGCACCGGGTAGCCGATGTCGGAGGCGATCCTGCGGGCCTGCTCGAAACTCGTTGCGGTGCCGAAGCGCGGAGCCGGCAACCCGGCCGCGCGCAGCACCTCACCGAACTCGCCGCGGTCCTCGGCCAGGTCGATGGCCTTGGGGCTGGTACCGACGACGGGCACCCCGGCCTTCTCGAGCCGGTCGGCCAGGCCCAGCGGGGTCTGGCCACCGAGCTGCACGATCACGCCGACCACGCCCGGGCCACCGGCGCCGGAGGCCTGCTCGGCGTGGTACACCTCGAGCACGTCCTCGAAGGTGAGCGGCTCGAAGTACAGCCGGTCCGCGGTGTCGTAGTCGGTCGAGACCGTCTCCGGGTTGCAGTTCACCATGACGGTCTCGAAACCGGCCTGGCTCAACGTGGTTGCCGCGTGCACGCAGCTGTAGTCGAACTCGATGCCCTGTCCGATGCGGTTCGGGCCCGAGCCCAGGATCAGCACCTTGGGCTTCTCGGTCTGCGGCGCCACCTCGGTCTCGGCCGCCGGGTCCAGCTCGTAGCTGCTGTAGTGGTACGGCGTCTTGGCGTCGAACTCGGCCGCGCAGGTATCGACGGTCTTGTACACCGGCCGGATGCCGAGCCGCTCGCGCAGTGCGCGCACACCGGCCTCGCCCGCCAATTCCGGCCGCAGCGCGGCGATCTGGCGGTCGGACAGGCCGCTGTGCTTGGCGCGGCGCAGCAGACGCTCGTTGAGCACGGGCGCGTCGACGAGTTCGCCGCGCAGCGCCACCAGGGTGGCGATCTGGTCGACGAACCACGGGTCCACACCCGAGGCCTCGGCGACGACCTCGACCGAACCACCAAGGCGCAGCGCCTGTTCGATGTCGTACAGCCGGCCGTCGGTCGCGGTGCGCAGTCCGGTGAGCAGTTCGTCGAGCGTCTTGTCGGGATCGGTTCCGGTCCAGAACCCGGCGCGCTTGGTCTCCAGCGACCGCATCACCTTGCCGAGCGCCTCGATGAAGTTGCGGCCCAAGGACATCGCCTCGCCCACCGACTTCATGGTGGTGGTCAGCGTCTGGTCGGCGCCGGGGAACTTCTCGAAGGCGAACCGCGGTGCCTTGACGACGACGTAGTCCAGGGTCGGCTCGAAACAGGCCGGGGTTTCCTTGGTGATGTCGTTGACGATCTCGTCCAGGGTGTAGCCGATGGCCAGCTTCGCGGCGATCTTGGCGATCGGGAAACCCGTTGCCTTGGAAGCCAATGCGCTCGAGCGCGACACGCGCGGGTTCATCTCGATGACGATGAGGCGGCCGTCGGCCGGGTTGATGGCGAACTGGATGTTGCAGCCACCGGTGTCGACGCCGACCTCGCGCAGGATGGCGATGCCGAGGTCGCGCATGATCTGGTATTCGCGGTCGGTCAGGGTCATGGCCGGCGCGACGGTCACCGAGTCGCCGGTGTGCACGCCCATCGGATCGAAGTTCTCGATCGAGCAGACGATCACGACGTTGTCGTGGTGATCGCGCATCAGCTCGAGCTCGTATTCCTTCCAGCCGTAGATCGATTCCTCGATCAGCACATTGGCCGAAGGCGATGCGGCCAGGCCGTCGCCGGCCATCCGCTCGACGTCCTCGTTGGTGTAGGCCATGCCCGAACCCAGGCCGCCCATGGTGAAGGACGGGCGGACCACGACCGGCAGGCCGAGGTCGGCGACGGTCTCGCGGACCTCGTCCATGGTGAAACAGACGCGGCTGCGGGCGGATTCGCCGCCGACCTTGGCGACGATGTCCTTGAACTTCTGCCGGTCCTCGCCGCGCTGGATGGCATCGAAGTCCGCGCCGATCATCTCGACGCCGTACTTCTCGAGCACCCCGTTCTCGTGCAGCGCGACCGCGGTGTTGAGCGCGGTCTGCCCGCCGAGGGTGGCCAGCACCGCGTCGATCTTGTTACCGCGCTCGGCCTGCTGCGCAAAAATCTTCTCGACGAATGCCGGGGTGATGGGCTCGACGTAGGTGTTGTCGGCGTACTCCGGGTCGGTCATGATCGTCGCCGGGTTGGAGTTGATCAGGCTGACCTGCAGCCCCTCGGCGCGCAGCACGCGACAGGCCTGGGTGCCCGAGTAGTCGAACTCGCAGGCCTGGCCGATGACGATCGGGCCGGACCCGATCACCAGGACGTGGTTGAGGTCTGAGCGGCGTGGCATTACTTCTCCCCTGCCATGAGATCGGCGAACTTGTCGAACAGGTACTCGGCATCGTGCGGACCGGCTGCTGCCTCCGGGTGGTACTGCACCGAGAAGGCGCGCCCGTCGAGCAGCGAAACACCTTCCACCACACCGTCGTTGGCGCAGGTGTGACTGACCACGGCGCGGCCGAACGGGGTGTCGAACTCTTCCCCGGCCTCGCCTTCCAGCGCGAAGCCGTGGTTCTGCGCGGTGATCGCGATGCGTCCGGTGGCCTGCTCCACCACCGGGATGTTGATACCGCGGTGGCCGAAGGTCATCTTGTAGGTCGAGCGACCGAGCGCACGGCCCAGAATCTGGTTGCCGAAGCAGATGCCGAACAACGGGATTCCGGCCGAGAGCACCTGCTGGGTGAACTCGACCATGTGGTCGGCGGTGGCCGGGTCACCCGGGCCGTTGGACAGGAACACCCCGTCGACCTTGAGGGCGGCGACCTCGTCGAACGTCACCGACGACGGCAGCACGTGGCTGCGGATGCCGCGGGCCGCGAAGTTGCGCGGGGTGTTGGTCTTGATCCCGAGGTCGATGGCCGCGATCGAGAAGCGCTCCGCACCAACGGGTTCGACGACGTAGCGGTCGCCAGTACTGACCTCGCCGGCCAGGTCGGCACCCAGCATCGACGGCTGGTTGCGGACGCGGTCCACCAGGGTGTCGATGTCGGCCAGGGCCGGGCCGGAGAAGACACCGGCCTTCATCGACCCGAAGTTGCGCAGGTGCCGCACGATGGCGCGGGTGTCGACGCCCGCCACACCGACGATGCCCTGGCGCACCAGTTCGTCGTCGAGTGTGCCGGTGGCGCGCCAGTTGGACGCCCGCGGCGACGGGTCGCGGACGACGTAGCCGGCGACCCAGATCTTGTCGTCACGGCTCTCGTTGTCCTCGCCGTTCCAGCCGGTGTTGCCGATCTGCGGCGCGGTGGCCACCACGATCTGCCGGTGGTAGCTCGGGTCGGTCAGCGTCTCCTGGTAGCCGGACATGCCGGTGGAGAACACCGCCTCACCCAACGTCTGGCCCACGGCGCCGAACGGTGTCCCGGTGAACACCCGGCCGTCCTCCAGCACCAGTACGGCGGTCTGGTCACTCGTCACTTACTGTCCTCCTCAACCCATTTGGCCAGTTCGCGACGGTCGTCGCTGCGGAATCCGGTATCGATTTCGGTACCCGACGGCAGCCGCCACCGGATGGCGAGAATCCCGTCGTACGTGAGCACCTTGCCGGCGATGGCCCGCTCGGTGCGGATCGCGGTGATGGATTCGTCGGGAATCCAGATCGGGCTGCCGCCCGTGAGTTGCAGCATGATGCCCTCGGGGTAGCGCGTCAGCACGGCCTTGCTGCGAAACCCGAGTGAGCCCACCGCGATTCGGTCCTGCCAGCTCGGCGCGAAGGTGCTGCCGATGTACATGCCCTTGGTGGCCGGCACGATCGCCGGTCCCACGGTGTCGGGCAGCGCGGGCAGCAGGCCGACGGCGCCGGCCTGCCGCTGCACCCGGTGCACCCAGCCCTTGAGCATCTGCCGGATCGCGAAGCCCAGCAGCACCACCACGACGGCGGCCAGCACCAGGTAGGTGATCAGAGTCCCTGTGTTCATGCAGGCGACTGCCCATCCCGCGCGGTCACCTTGCCGCGCAGCATCGTCAGCGTGACGGCGGCGGGCAGCGTCATCGACTCGTACGGCGTGTTGTCCGAGCGGCTGGCCAGGCCGGTGCCCTGCACCGTCCAGGTCGCGTCGGGGTCCACCACGGTCAGGTTGGCGGGTTCGCCGACCGCCAGCGGGCGGCCCTGGTCGGGCAGGCCGACAATGGCGGCCGGGGCCTCGCTCATCACGCGGGCGACGTCGCGCCAGCTGAGCAGTCCGGGCGCCACCATGGTCTCGACCACCACCGACAGCGCGGTCTGCAGGCCGAGCATGCCGGGACGGGCGTGGGCGAACTCGCACATCTTCTCGTGCTCGGCGTGCGGGGCGTGATCGGTTGCGACGCAGTCGATCACACCGTCGGCCAGGGCCTGCCGCAGCGCCTCGGCGTCACTGGCCTCGCGCAGCGGCGGGTTGACGCGGTTACGGCCGTCATAGTCCGCGAGCCGGCTGTCGTCGAGCAGCAAGTGATGCGGGGTGACCTCGGCGGTGATCGAAATACCCTGCGCCTTGGCCCATTTGATCAGCTCGACGGTGCCCGCGGTGGAGGCGTGGCAGATGTGCACCCGGGCCCCGGCATCGCGGGCCAGGATCGCGTCGCGGGCCACGATGGACTCCTCGGCCGAGCGCGGCCAGCCGGCCAGTCCCAGCCGGGCGGCGTTCGGGCCCTCGTGGGCGACGGCGCCCACGGTCAGGCGCGGTTCCTCGGCGTGCTGGGCGATCAGAACCCCAAGTCCCGCAGCGTATTCCAATGCCCGGCGCATCACCAGCGGGTCATCGACGCAGATGCCGTCGTCGGAGAACATCCGGACCTGCCCGGCACCGGCGGCCATGAGGCCCATCTCGGTGAGCTGCTTGCCCTCGAGCCCGACGGTGACGGCGCCGACGGGGTGCACGTCGACCAGGCCGACCTGCTGTCCCCGGTGCCAGACGTGGTCGGTGACCACGACGGTGTCGGCGACCGGATCGGTGTTGGCCATGGCGAACACCGCGGTGTAACCGCCGAGTGCGGCTGCCGCCGAGCCGGTTTCGATGTCCTCGGCGTACTCGCGGCCGGGCTCGCGCAGGTGGGTGTGCAGGTCGACGAAGCCGGGCAGCATGATCTGGCCGGCGGCGTCGATGACCTCGTCGGCCGTCAGACCGCTACCGATTTCGGCGATCTGCCCATCGGCGATCAACACATCGACCGGATCACCCTCGCCGTACAGCCGGACGCCGCGAATGAGCGTGCTCACGCGATCACCTCCCGGCCCGCGCCGACGAGAAGCTGGAACAGCACTGCCATACGAACATGCACCCCATTCGAAACCTGTTGCAGTACAGCTGATTGCGACGAATCGGCGACCGACGAGGCGATCTCCATGCCGCGCAGCATCGGACCGGGGTGCAGCACCACCGTGTCCTCGCTCAAGCCGGCCAGGCGCTTCTCGGACAGTCCGTAGCGCACCGAGTACTCGCGCGCCGACGGGAAGAAGGCGCCGTTCATCCGCTCGGCCTGCACCCGCAGCATCAGTACCGCGTCGGCGGCCGGCAGTTCGGCGTCCAGGTCGTGCGAGACGGTCACCGGCCAGTCCCCGACCCCGACCGGCAGCAGTGTCGGCGGCGCCACCAGCACGACCTCGGCGCCCAGCGTCGACAGCAGCGAGACGTTGGAGCGCGCCACCCGGCTGTGCAGGATGTCGCCGACGATCACCACGCGCCGGCCCTCGAGACCGCCCAGGCGCTGGCGGATGGTCAACGCGTCGAGCAGCGCCTGCGTCGGGTGCTCGTGGGTGCCGTCACCCGCGTTGATCACCGACGGCCCGCCGTGTTCGTCGCGGGTCCATGCCGCAAGTTGTTGTGCCGCACCGGAAGCCGGGTGCCGGATGATCAGCGCATCGGCACCCGCGGCGCGCAGGGTCAGCGCGGTGTCCCGCAGCGACTCGCCCTTGGCCACCGACGAACCGGAGGCGCTGACGTTGATGACGTCGGCGCTCATCCACTTGCCGGCCACCTCGAACGACACCCGCGTGCGGGTGGAGTTCTCGTAGAACATCGTGATGACGGTGCGGCCACGCAGCGTCGGGAGCTTCTTGACGTCGCGGCCCAGCAGCGCTTCGCGGAACTTGTCGGCGTCATCGAGAATGGCCGTCGCCGCGTCGCGGCTCAGGTCCGAGGCGGACAACAGGTGTTTCACCGGGCGGGTCCTCCATAGGGCGCAATGGAGACGTGATCGTCTCCGCCATCGGTCTCTGACAGCCGCACCTTGACGTTCTCGGTGCGCGACGTCGGGACGTTCTTGCCGACGTAGTCGGCGCGGATGGGCAGTTCGCGGTGACCGCGGTCGACGAGGACGGCCAGCTGCACCATGCGGGGGCGGCCGATGTCGCGCAGCGCGTCGAGGGCCGAGCGCACGGAGCGGCCCGAGTACAGGACGTCGTCGACGAGGATCACCGTCGCGTTGTCGATGCCGCCCTCCGGAATCGAGGTCGAGGCGAGCGCCCGCGGCGGTTTGAAGTTCAGGTCGTCCCGGTACAGCGTGATGTCGAGGGCGCCTGCCGGCAGCTCGACACCGGAGAATTCCTTGACCTTTTCGGCGATCCGGGTGGCCAGGGTGACGCCGCGGGTCGGGATGCCGAGCAGCACCACGCGCGGGGCGTCGGACGCGTCGAGCGCGGTCTTCTCGATGATCTGATGCGCGATGCGCGAGATGGTCCGGCCGACATCAGCGGCGGACAACAGTTCCCGGTCCGAGCCGCCGGGCACGCCAGTTGCATCGTTGCCTGTGACAGCCACGAGTACCTGACCTCCTTCTCCGCCTCTCTGGACGGGTCGTTAAAGGACGTCTAACTAGCCGCGTAGCTTAGCAGGCCGCCAGGGCGTCCTCGTCGGGCATGTCGCCCGCCGTATCGTCGAGCTCCGTCCCCCGGGTTTCGGGCAACACCAGCGTGCACACGATGCTGACCAGCACGAAGACCGCGATCATCAGCCCAACGGCCCAGCTCCCGAGGGCGGCGACGAGCGGGCCGGCGACCAGCGGCGGCAACGCGCCGCCGACGATTCCGGCGAGATTGAAGGCCATGCCGGCCCCGGTGTAGCGGTACCGCGTGGCGAACGTCTCAGGCAGGAACGCGCCGATGGGTCCGTAAGCGAGCCCGAAGATGCAGAAGATGGCGGCGATCGCCACCGCGAACCCGACCGGCGAGCCGGAGTCGATGAGCGGCATGACGAGGAATGCCCACGGCAGCGCCAACCCGAACCCGACCAGGATGACGCGCCGTCGCCCGTACCGGTCGCACAGCACCGCCGAGATCGCCGAGAACACCATGAGCGACACCCCGGCCAGCACGCCGACCGACAGGATCAGCGTCCGCGGATGGTGGATGCGGGTGCTGGCGTAACTCATCAGATAGGTGCCGCCGAGGAAGCTCATGGTGAAGATGCCGACCATGCACCCGGCCCCGAGCAGCACCTGCTTGCCCTGCCGGCGCACCAGCTCCGAGAACGGCGCGCGGGGCACCGTGCCCCGCTTCTGCTCGGCGACGAAGACGGGAGTCTCGTCGATGGTCAGCCGCACGTACAGCGCCACGGCCAGCAGCACCGCGCTGAACAGGAACGGCAGCCGCCAGCCCCAGTCCAGGAACACCGGGCTCTTCTCCCCGATCGTCACGTTGGCGATCAGCACCACCAGATTGCTGACGGCCAGGCCGGCACCGGCGCCCAGCTGGGTGAACATGCCGTAGGTGCCGCGCTTGCCTACCGGCGCGTACTCGGCGCTCAGCAGGGCCGAACCGGCCCACTCCCCACCGACGGCGAAGCCCTGGAACACGCGCAGGATCAACAGGATGATCGGCGCTGCCAGGCCGATCGTGGCCGAGCTGGGCACCAGGCCGACGCCGACGGTCGACAATCCCATGATCAGCAACGTCGCGACCAGAGTCTTCTTGCGGCCCAGCCGATCTCCGAAATGGCCGAAGACCGCCGCGCCGATCGGGCGGGCCAGGAACGCGACCGCGAACGTGGCCAGCGACGAGATGGTCGCCATGGCGGGCGGCAGGTTCGGGAAGAACACCTGCGGGAAGATCAGCGCCGCGGCCGTCCCGTAGATGTAGAAGTCGTAGAACTCGATCGCGGTGCCGATGAAACTGGCGAACGCCACCTTGTTCATCGGTGTGCTCGGGGTCGACACGTCTGCAGCCACGTCAGGCAGTATCGCCTACCTTCCCGATGGTTCGGACGGTACCGCGACCATCCCACCCCCACCGGTTAACGTGACGGGGTGAATCTCGACGCGAACACCGAATCGGTCAGCGCGGCGATCGACACCGGCCTGCTGGCCGGCGCGGTCACGCTGGTGTGGCAGGACGGCGCGGTGCGGCAGGTCAACACGCTCGGCCACCGCGACGTGGAAGCCAAGCTGCCGATGGAGCGCGACACCGTCTTCCGTATCGCGTCGATGTCCAAGCCGATCACGGTCGCGGCGGCCATGACGCTGGTCGACGAGGGCCGGCTCGCCCTGACCGATCCCATCGCGAACTGGATTCCCGAACTCGCCAACCCGCGCGTGATGACGAGCCTCGACGGACCCTTGGACCGGTCCGTGCCCGCCCGGCGGCCCATCACCGTCGAGGATCTGATGACCCACCGTGGCGGTCTGGCCTACGGATTCACCGTGCCGCCGCCACTCGGCCGGGCCTACAACAAGCTGCAGTCGCTGCAGGATCCCGACCGCTGGCTGGCCGAGCTGGGACAGCTGCCGCTGGCGCACCAGCCCGGCGACGCGCTGACCTACAGCCAGTCGACCGACGTGCTGGGCTTCCTGCTGTCGCGCGTCGAGGGCAAGCCGCTGCCAGATGTGTTGGCGGAGCGCATCTTCAAACCGCTGAACATGGTCGACACCGGTTTTGCGGTGACGCATTCGGGCCGGCGGCGCGCGGCGACCATGTACCAGCTGGCCGCCGACGGGGACGCCCTGCGCCTGCAGCCCGGGAAGATGGGGCCACCGCAGGTGATGCCGCCGACGTTCTGCGCCGGTGGCGGCGGACTCTGGTCGACCGTCGACGACTACCTGACGTTCGCGCGGATGCTGCTGGCCGGCGGCGAGGTCGACGGAGTAAGGGTGCTGTCGGAGGAATCCGTGCGGTCCATGCGGACCGACCGGTTGACCGCCGAGCAGAAGTCGCAGAACTTCCTGGGTGCGCCGTTCTGGATCGGCCGCGGCTTCGGGCTGAACCTGTCGCTGGTCACCGACGAGGCCAAGGCGACGCCGTTCTTCGGTCCCGGCGGCCCCGGCACGTTCAGTTGGCCGGGCGCCTTCGGCACGTGGTGGCAGGCCGACCCGAACGCGAACCTGATCCTGATCTACCTGATCCAGAATCAGCCGGAGCTCAGCGTGGATGCCGCGGCAGCTGTCGCCGGCAATGCCTCGCAGGCCAAACTCCGTTCGGCGCGACCGAAATTCGTGAAGCGGACGTACCAGGCGCTGGGGCTGTAACTAGCCGGCCCGCGCTGCGGTGAGCCGCTGCATGTCTGCCATGCCCTGTTCCTGGGCGTCGTGCATCCAGGCCGGCAGCGGGGCCCGCAGCTCGGGCACCACCTCGTTTTCGAGCAACCCCTGCAGCGTGGCCTGCTTGCTGCTGCGGCCCGCCTGGTTGTCGAGTTCGTGTGCGCCCGAGGGCGATTCGTAGTCGTAGAGCTCGTAGTCGATCTTGCGGCTGTGGTCGGCTTCCATGCCGCCGGGCTGCCAGTACGCGTAGCGGCCGAGCTTCGCGTCGGGCGTCCGCACGGCGACGATGTGGCTGGGCGCCGACGTCGGAATCTCGGTGGGCACCGCGCCGCCGCCGAACATCTTCTGCACCGCAGGCGATTTCATCAGCGTCGCCATTTCCTCGACCGACATGTCGTCGGTCGCGTGGGCTACCCACCGACGGCCCGCTGCACCCGGGTCGGCCGCGATGGCGGCGATGTCGCCGCGCGCCTGCAGGTAGGCGTAACGGCTGTCGGAGCGCCAGCCGTTGCCGCCGGCCGCGATGGTGAGCAGCAGCGGTGCGATGTCGACGCTGGAGGTGAGCTGCCGCCGGCGCTCGCCGGGTTTGGGGGTCAGGTGACCGGCCGGGTCGTGGATGTACAGCGGCACCCGGATCGACTCCTCATAGATGGCCGCGCCCTTGCCGCGCAGGCCGTGCGAGCCGGCGTACTCGCCGTGGTCGGAGGTGAACACCACGACGGTGTCGCGCTCGACGTCGGGGCGGGACGCGAGAGTGTTCAGGACGCGGCCGATCTGGACGTCCACCTGCTGATGCAGCCACAGGTAGTTGTCGAGGCACCGGGCCCACTGCGCTGCCATGTCGGGACCCGAGTACGGCACCGGGCCGGTCATCAGCGGCGACATGAAGTTCATGTAGTCGATCTGCAGCTGCGGCTTGCCCCGCCGCCGCAGGTCGTCGGCGTTCTCGAAGTTGACGGGTGTGCCGGAGAACACCCGCGGAACATCGTCCGGCAGTGGGTTTCTCGGCCACCAGCAGATGTCGTGCGGGTTCACCAGCGACACCGTGGTGCACCACGGGCCACTGCCCGCGTGGTCGGCGAACCAGCCGTCGAACTGGTCGGCGATGGTGTGGTCGACCTGGAGCCCCTGGTTCGGGCCACCGTTGGGCGACGGGTACGTGCCGCCGGAGAAACCGTGAGCGTCAAGGCCGTCGGGGGTGGTGTCGGAGATGTGGCCCAGGTGCCACTTCCCCCACCACCAGGTCCGGTAGCCCTGGTCGCGGAGCATGGTGCCCCACGTCGGGAAGCGCGGCGCCAGGGTGGATTCGGTGGGGCCTTCCCCGGTGTACAGGCAACCCGTTTGATGCGAGTAGAGCCCGGTGGTCAGGACGCCGCGCGACGGCGTGCACATGTTGGATGCCGAGTAGTGGGACTCGAAGGACACGCTGCGCTGTCGCAGCCGATCCAGGTTGGGTAGCAGTTCGCCGAGTTGTCTGGCAGCGGGAAACCATTGGGGCGCCCGCATCTGGTCGACGATGATCACCAGAATGTTGGGCCTGCTTGCCGAGTGCTCGCGGCCGCCCCGCGACAGTAGCTGGTAGCCACCGACCCCCGCCGCGGCCGCCCCCGCTACCGCCGCCGTGCCTTTGAGAACTGTGCGCCGGTCGATGTCTGCCATGGGGCCAGCCTAGGAGTGAATGCTGTCAGTGCGCATAGGCTTTCGCCATGGTGCAACCGACCGTGTTGATCAGCGGCGCCGGGGTCGCCGGACCCGCCTTGACGCATTGGCTGGCACGTAACGGCTACCGGGTGGTGATCGTCGAGGCGGCGCCGAGCATCCGCCCGGGCGGGCAGACGGTCGACCTGCGTGGCGCGGGCCGCGAGGTGGTCACGCGAATGGGCCTGCTGCCTGCGATGACCGAGCGGTGCCTGTTTCAGCGCGGCATCGCCTGGGTGCGCGCCGACGGCACCCGCCGTGCCGAGATGCCGGTCGAGGCGTTCGGCGGCAACGGGATTGTCTCCGCGCTCGAGATTCTGCGCGGTGACCTGACCGATGTGCTCTACCAGGCGACCCGCGACGTGGCCGAATACCGCTTCGGCACGCGGGTTTCCGTGCTCGAGGAAGACGAGTCGGGGGTGCGGGCCACGCTGACCGACGGCTCCGTGGTCGAGGTCGACCTGGTCGTCGGTGCCGACGGTCCGCATTCCGCGGTCCGGCAGTTGGCTTTCGGCCCGGAGGAGCGGTTCATCCGCCGACTCGGCGGATACAACGCCTGGTTCACCGCACCGGACATGATCGGCCTGGACGGCTGGTTCCTGATGTTCCAGGCCGCCGGCGGGCTCAACGCCTCGCTGCGGCCGTCGCACGATGAGTCGACCGCCAAGGCCGGGCTGGCCTTCCGTTCCGGGCCGATCGACTACGACCGCCGCGACATGGATGCGCAGCTGACGCTGCTGGCCGAGGTTCCGCGACGCCGGCTGGTACTGCGATGAATTGCTGAGTGCCGCAGCACAATCCGACGATTTCTATTTCGACGATTTTGTGCAGGTTCACATGGACACCTGGTCGGCCGGCCGCGTCACCCTGTGTGGGGATGCCGGGTACTGCGCGTCGCCGCTGTCCGGCATGGGCACCAGCCTGGCGCTGGTCGGGGCGTACGTGCTGGCCGGTGAGCTCGGGCCGGCCGCGGCATTCGACGCCACAGGGATCGCGGCGGCACTGCGCCGCTACGAGACCGTCATGCGGCCGTACGTCGACCGGTGTCAGGACCTGCCGGCCGGCCTCGACGGCTACGCGCCGCAGTCCGAACGTGACATCGCCATCGGGGCGGCGGTCATGAAGTGGGTGCAGCGGTGGCCGCTGCGGCCCTGGGCCGCGCGCAAATGGTTCTCTACCGCCGAGTCGATCGACCTGCCGGACTATCGGTCGTGAGTCGGGGCGTGCCCGGTCCATTTGATGTAGGCGCGACGGAACTCCCGCGGGTCGGTGAACCCGACCTCGGCGGCGATGGCGTGGATGGGCATCGCGGTCTCACGGACCAAGTATCGCGCGCGTTCACTGCGCACCTTGTCGCGCAACGCGATGAACTGCTGCCCATCGGCGCTGAGGCGCCGCCGCAGGGTGCGTTCGGTGATGTTGAGCCGCTTGGCGACCTGGGCCATGGTCAGTGGATCGCGCACGCTCTCGCGCAGCATCGTCTCGACGGTCTGCACCACGTCGGTCGGCTGGTCGCCCTGGGTCACCATGTCACGGCAGGCGGCGACGGCGACGGCGTGCGTCGTCGGATCGGCGCGCGGTAGCCGCTGCGACCACAGCGGATCCGGGAACGCCAGCCGGTTGGCGTCGGCATTGAACAGGACCGGGCAGCCGAAGAACTCGCGGTACCGCTGCGCGTACACCGGCGGCGGGTAATTGACCTGGACGTACTCCGGTGTCTGCTGCGGCAGCTCGAGCACGGTCCGGACGGTGACGAGCACGCTGCAGAACAGCTCTTCACACAGGAACGGCAGCAGCTCGGGTTCCGGGGAACGCTCGTAGGCGCGCAGGGCGAAGGTGTCGCCGATCAGCTCGGCGCCGACGTCCATCAAGCTACCCGCGCTCTGGTGCAGTTCCAGGCCCACTTGCATTGCCGCGCCGAGGTTTTCGGCCGATCGGATGGCCAGCCCGAGCACGCCGAAGGACACGAACATGTCGCGGGCCCCGACGTCGATGCCGAGGCCCCGGTCCGGCATGGCGCGTACCGCATGCCGCAGCACGAGCGCCGCCTGCCGGAACGACACCCGCGTTTCGGGCGAATTGAGCGTCGCGGCCGTCAGGCCGGCCGCGGCCAGCCACCGCTCCGTGGGCAGACCCGCGCGATCGGCGACGTCGACGACGTTGACGAGCACCGACGTCGGGATCAACGCCGCGCTGTGCCTGTCCACCCCACCTCCAACACGTGTCCGGATTTCCCCCCATTGTGGTCACCGATGCCCTCGTGCGCACCCATCGACATGCGGTTAGCTCCCGATCCATGGTGTGGTCAATGCCGGTCGATCTGTCGAAGCCGCCTTCCGTCGAGGGGTCGTGGGCACGTCCGGAGATCTACTGGCCGGCATTGACCGCCGCCACCGCGCACCTGGAGACGCCGCTCGCCGCCGTCGATCTCGCTGCGCTGCACCACAACGCGCACGACCTGCGCCGCCGCGCGGCAGGAACGCCGATCCGAGTGGCGTCCAAATCGGTCCGGTCACGGACGATCCTGGACGCCGTCACGGCCCTCGATGGCTACGCGGGGGTACTGGCGTTCACATTGCCCGAAGCCCTGTGGCTGGCCGCAGGCGACGCCGAGCACCCACCGCACGACGACGTCGTCGTCGGCTACCCGACGGCCGACCGCACCGCGATCGCCCGGCTGGCGTCGGCACCGGAGCTGGCGGCGCGCGTGACGCTCATGGTGGACTCCCTCGCCCAGCTCGACCTGGTGGACAGCGTCGCCGCGCCGTCGACGCGTCCGGCACTGCGCGTCTGCCTGGACCTCGACGCCTCGTGGCAGGCACCGGTACTCGGCCACCTCGGGGTGCGCCGCTCCCCCGTGCACACCGCGGCGCAGGCCCGCGCCCTGGCCGCTGCGATCACCGGCCGCCCCGGCTTCACGCTGGTGGGCCTGATGTCCTACGAGGCCCAGATCGCCGGGGTCGGTGACGATGTCCGCGGCCAGGCCGCGCGGTCCCAGCTCATCCGGTGGATGCAGCGCCGCTCCAAGGACGAACTGCTCGAGCGCCGCGGCCTCGCGGTGGCCGCAGTCCGGCAGGTGGCCGAGCTCGAATTCGTCAACGGCGGCGGGACCGGGTCCATCGAATTCACCGCCTCGGATCCGGCGGTCACCGAGATCGCAGCGGGCAGTGGGCTTTTCGGCCCGCACCTGTTCGACACCTACCAGGGCTTCACCCCGGCCCCGGCCGCGGCATTCGCGCTGTCCGTGGTGCGCAAGCCCACGCCGCAGATCGCGACAGTGCTGGGCGGCGGCTGGATCGCCTCCGGACCACCGGCCCGGGACCGCGTGCCGCTGCCGGTCTGGCCACCGGGGCTGAGTCTGCTGTCCGCCGAGATGGCCGGCGAAGTGCAGACGCCCGTGGCCGGAAAATCCGCTGCCGCACTGAACGTCGGTGACCGCGTGTGGTTCCGGCACTGCAAGGCCGGCGAGCTCAGCGAGCACGTCGACGCGTTCGCCATGGTCGATGCCGGCACGACCGTCGGCACGGCACTCACCTATCGAGGCGAAGGGAAGACGTTCCTGTGAGCTGGACCAACTGGGGACGCTGCGAGACCGCCAACCCGACGGAAGTCCTGCGGCCCAGCACGATCGAGGCGGTGTGTGACGCCGTCACCCGCGCGACGGCGACCGGCCGGCTGATCAAGGTCGTCGGGTCCGGGCACAGCTTCACCGGCATCGCCGTCGCTCCCGACATCCAGGTGGACCTGGGCGCCCTGGCCGGCGTGATCAGCGTCGACCGGGAGCGCAGGCAGGTCACCGTCGGCGGCGGCACTCCGCTGTGGCAGCTGACGCAGCTACTGGCGCGGCACGGGCTCGCGCTCGAGAACATGGGCGACATCGACCGCCAGACCATCTCCGGCGCCATCTCGACCGGCACGCATGGCACCGGCCTGGCCTTCGGCGGCCTGGCGACGCAGGTCGTCGGGCTGACCCTGGTGTCGGGCACCGGCGAACTGGTCCGCATCGACGAGGAGCAGAGCAGCGAGTTGCTGCCGGCGGCGCGCGTCGGCCTGGGCGCACTGGGCATCATCGTCGAGGTGACGCTGCAGTGCGTCCCGAGCTTCGCGATCCACGCCATCGAACGCGTCGAACCGATCGACGACGTCGTCGCGACATTCGATGAACGCTGCACGCACACAGACCATTTCGAGTTCTTCTGGTTTCCGCACACCGATACCGCGTTCACCAAGGCCAATATCCGGCTGCCCGCCTACACCCCGCTGGAGTCCACCAACCGGGTGTCGCAATGGGTCGAGGAGGAACTGATCGAGAACGGCGTGCTGGGAGCGATCTGCGCCGTCGGCAGCGCGCTGCCGTCCACCGTGCCCACACTGAACCGCACCGTCACCCGGTTCCTGTCCGACCGTGAGCACACCCAGCGCTCCGACCGCGTGTTCACCTCACCACGAAGGGTGCGGTTCCGCGAGATGGAGTACGCCGTCCCTTACGAGTCGGTGGGCGCCGCATTCGACGAGGTGCGCAGCCTGATCGCCCAACGGGGTTGGCGCATCGGCTTTCCCATCGAGGTCCGTGCCGCCGCCGACGACGAGAACTGGCTGTCCACCGCGTACGGCCGCCGCAGCGCGTACATCGCGGTGCACCGCTATGTGCGCGACGACCCGACCGAGTACTTCCGCGCGGTCGAGCAGATCATGCGCCGCTACGACGGGCGTCCGCACTGGGGCAAGATGCATGGCCGCACCGCGGCGGACCTGCGCGACACCTACCCGCGGTTCGACGACTTCCTCGCGGTGCGCGAAAAGCTCGACCCCAGAAGAACATTCACAAATGACTACCTGCACCGGGTACTCGGAGAATGAGGGCACGCATGACGACGATCCACGCCTTCGGCGATGACGCGCTCGGTGACCACGACGCCGTCGGCCTGGCCCGGTTGGTGCGGGACCGGCAGGTCAGCCCGGACGAACTGGCTGCCGCCGCGCACGCCCGGGCGCAGCTGGCCGACCCCGAGCTGCGGGCGGTGGCATGCGAGCTGCCGCCGCGGCACGGCACCGACCCGGGTGCCGAGTTCTTCGGTGTGCCAACCTTCATCAAGGACAACACCGACGTCGCCGGGCTGCCGACCACGCACGGTTCGGAGGCGTTCACGGCCCGGCCTGCGAAGCGGGACGGCGCATACGCGGCGCAGTTGCTCAGTACCGGGCTGACGCTGCTGGGCAAGACGCGGATGCCCGAATTCGGTTTCAACGCCACCACGGAGTACATGACGGAGCCGCCGGTCCGGAACCCCTGGAACACCGAATACTCCGTCGGCGCCTCGTCGGGCGGATCGGCCGCCCTGGTCGCCGCGGGCGTCGTGCCCATCGCCCACGCCAACGACGGCGGCGGCTCCATCCGCATTCCCGCCGCCTGCGCGGGCCTGGTCGGGCTCAAGCCGAGCCGGGGCCGGCACCGCGACGGCGAGCAGGCCCGGCATCTGCCGATCAACATGATCTCCGAGGGCGTCCTGACCCGCAGCGTCCGCGACACCGCCGCGTTCGTCGCCGCGTGCGAGAACCATTGGCGTAATCCGAAACTCGCACCAATCGGCCGGGTGAGCGGGCCGGCGCAACGGACCCTGCGCGTCGGTGTGCTGTTCGACAGCGTCACCGGCGAGCCGGTCGACGACGCCACCCGCGCGGCCGTCGAAGATACCGCGGCGGTGCTGGAGGCCGCCGGTCATATCGTCGAGCCGATCACGCTGCCGGTCACCGCCCAGTTCGCCGACGACTTCGTCCAGTACTGGGCGCTGCTGGCCGATCTCGCGGTCGGTACCGGCCGCTTGATCCTCGACCGGTCGTTCGATGCGGCCAAGGCCGACGGCCTGAGCCTGGGGCTGCGCGCGCACCACCGGCGCCACCTGCACCGCACCCCAGGCGCGCTGCTGCGCCTACGGCGCGTCGCCCACCAGTACGCGCAGATGTTCGCTCGGCACGAAGTCGTGCTGTCGCCGGTGCTTTCGCACACCACGCCGCGGCTCGGCTACATCGCACCGACCGTCGACTTCCCCGAGCTGATCGACCGCCTGCGCCGGTATGTCGCCTACACGCCGCTCAACAACATCGCGGGTACACCGGCGATCTCGTTGCCGTTGCACCAGTCTCCCGACGGCCTACCGGTCGGCGTGCAACTGTCCGGCGCCTACGGCGACGAGCGCACGCTGCTCGAACTGGCCTTCCTCCTGGAAGCCGAGCGGCCGTTCGCGCGGATTCAGGAACCCGCCAGCACGTGCCGCGCGGCGTCACCGAGCGCGTGGCGGGCGTAGGCCCGCACGTCGGCGTCGCCGTCTTCCAGCGCGATACCGAGCGCGGTCCGCGCGGCCTCCTCGGAGTCGGCCCACCGCGTCAGGCTCAGCACCGCGGCCTTGCGCACGTCCAGGTGCGGGTCGTGCAGCGCCTGCGACAAGGGTTCGACGGCAACCTCCGGTGCCGCGCCCGACAGTGCCCGCACCGCACCCTGACGAATCTGCCACGCTGGCTCCCGAAGGGCGCGTTGCACTTCCGGCACGTCCTGCTCGGCACAGCCGACGGCGGCCAGCGCGGCGAGCGCCGCCGCCCGCACCAGCGGGTCACGGTCGGCCACCAGCTGCCGCACGGTGTCGGCACCCGACCGGAGCGTGGCCAGGCCGTTCCCGGCGGCGATCCGCACCTCGCGGTTGTCGTCGGCGGCGGCCGCGGCCACCCCGTCGACGTCATCGACGGAGACCAGCGCACGCACGGCCTCGATCCGCACGCGGTGATCCGAATCTGTCACGGCGGCACGGTAATCCGGGGCCGCCCCGACCCGGCGCGAGCTCAGCACGTACAGCGTCACAGCCCGCACCACCGGGTCGGCGGAGGTCAGGTACGGCGCGACCGCCGCGGGGTCGGGCAGCACCTCGACGAGTTCGCGCAAGGCGTGGGCACTCTCCGCGCGCACCGCGCCGTCGGCGTCACCGAGCGCGGCGACCAGGTCCGGCTGGTAGCCGTCCGGCAGGTTCTCCACCAGCACGGCGACGGCAGCTCGCCGGACACCCGCGTCGGCGTCCTGCAGGTATTCGGTGAGGTCGGAGAGCACCGGCTCTTCCAGCGCCACCACGGCAGCGATGCGCGGGGACGGCGGCGTCGCCGGGTCGGCCGGGCGCAGCCGCGAGCCTGCGGTCGCCGGTGCCTTGCCGCCGACCAGATCCGGCTGGTGCACATGCTGCACTGCATGGTCCGACGGCAGGTGGTCCAGGTCGGGCACCGGCACGAAATACGGTGCCACCGGCCGTTTCAGGAACTCCATCTCACCGTCCTGGCCCTTGCGCAGGTTCAGGTGATAGCGCCACTGCTCGTCGTCGCGCTCGGGGATGTCGGCACGATCGTGGTACAGACCCCACCGTGATTCGGTCCGGGTGAGCGACGACCGGGCCGCCATCTCGGCGCAGTCCCGGATGAACGACACCTCGACCGTCCGCATCAGTTCATGCGGGGTGCGGGCACCCATCTGCTCGATCTCCTCGGCCATCCGCTCGAACGTGCGGACCGCGATCGACAGCTTGGTGGCCGTCTTGGGCGGGGCCACATAGTCGTTGACGAAGCGGCGCAGCTTGTATTCGACCTGCGGCTGTGGCGGCCCGTCCGGATGCCGCAGGGGACGGTAGATAAGTTCGTGCGCCTCGGCCAGCTGGTCCTGCGGAAGGTCCACGGGCGCTTCGACATCGGCGAGCGTGGACGCGGCGTGTTCGCCGGCGAGGTCCCCGTAGACGAACGCGCCGATCATGTAATTGTGCGGGACGCACGCCATGTCGCCGGCCGCGTACAGCCCGGGCACGGTGGTGCGGGCATGCTCGTCGACCCAGACGCCGGACGCCGAATGCCCACTGCACAAACCGATCTCCGAGATGTGCATCTCGATGTCGTGAGTGCGGTAATCGTGGCCGCGGTTCGCGTGGAAGGTGCCGCGCGTCGGTCGCTCGGTGGTGTGCAGGATGTTCTCCATCGCGGTGATGGTCTCGTCCGGCAGGTGGGTGACCTTGAGGTAGATCGGGCCGCGCGCCGATTCGATCTCGCTCTTGACCTCGGCCATCATCTGGCCCGACCAGTAGTCCGAGTCGACGAACCGCTCCCCCAGCGCGTTCACCTGGTATCCGCCGAAGGGATTCGCGACGTAGGCACAGGCCGGGCCGTTGTAATCCTTGATCAACGGGTTCACCTGGAAGCACTCGATACCGGAGAGCTCGGCCCCCGCGTGATACGCCATGGAGTAGCCGTCGCCGGCGTTGGTCGGGTTCTCGTAGGTGCCGTAGAGGTACCCGGACGCGGGCAGGCCGAGCCGGCCGCTGGCCCCCGTCGCCAGAATGACGGCCTTGGCTGCCACCGTGACGAATTCGCCTGTGCGCGTGTTGAACGCGGCCGCGCCCACCGCCCGCCCGTTCGCGGTCAGGACACGCACCGGCATCAGCCGGTTCTCGATGCGCAGCTTCTCCCGGATCGACTTCTGCCGCATCACGCGGTACAGCGCCTTCTTGACGTCCTTGCCCTCGGGCATCGGCAGCACGTACGAGCCGGAGCGGTGCACGCGACGCACCGCGTACTCGCCGTGCTCGTCCTTCTCGAACTTCACGCCGTAGCGCTCGAGACGCTGCACCATGGCGAAACCGCGCGTCGCGGTCTGATAGATGGTGCGCTGGTTGACGATTCCGTCGTTGGCCCGGGTGATCTCGGCGACGTAGTCCTCCGGGGTGGCCTTGCCCGGGACGACGGCGTTGTTGACGCCGTCCATACCCATGGCCAGAGCACCGGAATGGCGCACGTGCGCCTTCTCCAGCAGCAGGACCTGGGCGCCGTTCTCGGCGGCGGTCAGGGCCGCCATGGTGCCGGCGGTGCCGCCGCCGATCACCAGGACGTCACAGTCGAGGCGGACGGCATCGGCGAGGTCTGGAATCTCCAGCGTGCTCATTGGTGTAGTGCTCCAAGGATTTCGGCCCGCAGTTCGGTGCGGGAGATTTCGGCGTCGCGGGGGCTGGGGACGTCCAGCAGCGCACGTAGCGGCTGGCCGGCGCGGCCGAGGACCGCCACCCGGTCACCCAGGGCGAGGGCTTCGTCGACGTCATGCGTGACGAACACGATGGTGGTCGGATGGGCCTGCCAGGTGTCGATCAGCAACGCCTGCATGGCATGTCGGGTCTTGGCGTCCAGGGCGCCGAAGGGCTCGTCCATCAGAACGGCCCGCGGCGCACCGGCCAGACCACGCGCCAGCTGGACCCGCTGGCGCATACCGCCGGACAGGCTCTTCGGCAGAAAATCGGCGAACCCGGTGAGCCCGACCTCGTCGATCCAGCGTTCGGCACGTTCGCGGCGCCCGGCGCGCGGCACCCCGCGCAGCTGCAGCGCCAGCTCGATGTTGGATCGCACTGTGCGCCACGGCAACAACGCGCTGTCCTGGAACACCATGCCGCGGTCCCGCGACGTGGTGGTCACCAGCTCACCGTCCGCCAGCACCCGCCCGGCGTCGGGCTTCAGCAGCCCGGCCAGCGCCCGCAGCACCGTCGACTTGCCGCAGCCCGACGGGCCGGTCAGCACCAGGATCTCCCCCGGCTGGACCGTCAGGCTCAACCCGTCCACCACCGGCTCGCCGGTGTAGGACAGCCGAATCCGATCCAACTCCAGCCGGAGACCCGCAGTGAGTACCGCAGTCATCGCGCATTCTCCTCACCGCGCGGCAACCAGCGGGTCAGTCGCCGGCCGATCAGTTCCACCGCAGCCGCCGTGCCGAAGCCCAGCGCGCCGATCGTGATGATGCCGACGAAGACGCTCGGGTAGTCCAGCACCGTGTACGCCTGCCAGGTGCGGTACCCGACGCCGAGCCGGCCGGAGATCATCTCCGCGGACACCACACAGATCCAGGCCACGCCCATACCGACCGACAGACCGCCGAACAGCCCGGGCAGGACACCCGGAAACAGGACCTGCCGCAACACATCCCAGCGACTGCCGCCGAGCGTCCGCACCGAGTCCTCCCACAGTGTCGGCAGCGCCCGCACGGCGTGCCGGGTGCTGACCATGATCGGGAAGAACGCCGCCAGGAACGTGATGAACACGATGCCGGCCTCGTCGGTCGGGAACAGCAGGATGGCGACCGGCACCAGCGCGATGGCCGGGATCGGCCGCGCCAACTCGGTCAGCGGCCCCACGATGTCGGCGAACAACCGCGACCGGCCCAGCGCGATACCGACGGCGGCGCCGATCACCGCCGCCAGCCCGAAGCCGCTGACGATCCGGATCACCGACTGCGTCAGGTCCAGCCAGTACTGCGTGGCGCCGAGGCGGTCGACGAATTTCGCGGCGATCTGGGTCACCGTCGGCAGGTTGTCGAAACGCAGCCAGAACCGGACGTGATTGGCCGTCAGCAGCTGCCAGATGCCCACGGCCGCAACGACCGACAGCGCCTTGACGAGGTAACTGCGCCACTTTGCGGATCCGCGCTGCCGCGGCAGGTCAGCCTCGACCGGCAGCACCGGTGCCGCCGACACCGCGGCTATCGCCGTCATGCCACACCCACCAGCGCCTGTTGGTAGGTCACCACCGACGAACCGGGATGGGCCGCCTGGTAGCGGCGCGCGCCGGCGTCGGTGTCGAAGGGCACGAACTCCGCACCCTGCTGCACCCACACGGATTTGTCTGCCAGCCAACGGGTTCCGAGCTCGGCATCCGGTACGTAGGCAGCGCGGACCTTGGCGCCCTTGGCCTCCACCGCCCGGATCGCCTTCAACAGGCACGTCGGGTTGGCCGCCGGTTGCGTGGTGTCCGAACCGTCCTGCCACAGCTCACCGGCCAGCGCGGGGTTGTCGACCGGGATGTTGCACACCGGGTCGGTACCGTGCACGACCGACGGGTTCGCAGTGCGGGCGGCCTCGGCGTTGTAGTCGCGGCCGCGTTCCGACAAGGCCTTGCGCAGCGGTCCGTCCTCGACGAACTTGGCGACGTCCAGGTCGGCGAAGTCACCGATCGACTTCAGGTACGGCACATCACCTTTCAGTGCGTCCACGAGCGACGGCTTCAGTGTGGTGTCGAACCGGGTGCCGCCAGGGCCGTTGTACAGGTACACGACTTCCTGCGGCAGGCCGCTGCCCTGCGCGACGATCTTTGCCGCCTCCAGAGGTTTGGCGTTGAGGAAGTCGGTGGCATCGAGCTGTGCCTGCAGGAACGCATCGAGCACCTCGGGATGTGCTGCGGCGTAGGCCCGTCGCACGACGACGCCGTGCCAGGTCGGGTAGTTCAGCTCGGCGCCGTCGTACAGCAGCCGGGCCTTGTTCTGGAAGACCAGCAATCCCGGCCAGGCGACGAATTGCGAAAGCGCCTTGACCTGACCGGATTCCAGCGCCGACGCGCCGATCTGCGGCTGCTGGTTGAGTACCTCGACGCCGGTCTTCGGGTCGATGCCGATCTTCGACAGCGCCCTTACCAGAGTGCCGTGACCGGCCGAGCCGACGCTGGCGGAGACCTTCTGTCCCGCCAGCTCGTTGAGTGACTGAACCGGTGAATCCGGGGACACCACAACCATGTTGAGCGCCCCAGTCGGGCTGGACCCGGTGGCCGCCACCAGTTCGGTCTTGGCACGTTCGTTGCTCTGGGTCTTCGATCCATTGATCAGCATCGGGTAGTCACCCATCGAGCCGATGTCGATCTTCTCAGCGACCATCTGCGCGGTGATCGGCGCACCGGTGTCGTAGTCCTGCCATTCGACGTGGTACTTCTTGCCGGTCTTGGCGCCGATGTCATCGAGCCGATGCTCCAGGTAGCCCTGGGCGCGCAGCAGCGTTCCGGCGGTGACGGTGTTGATGGTCTTGGACTGGTAGCCGACGACGACGTTGACGGTGTTGTCGTCCTTGCCGGCCGAATCGACCGAGCAGCCGGTGGCGGCGAGGACGACGGTGGCGGCCAGGGCGGTAAGGCGTTTCATGGTGGTCCTTAACGGATGAGGTAGGGCATGTTGACGGATACGGCGCCGGTTGGGCAGCGCGCAGCACACGGACCGCAGTACCAGCACTCGTCAACGTGCATGTACGCCTTGCCGTTGTCGGGGTTGATGGCCAGCGAGTCGAGCGGACAGACGTCGACGCACAGGGTGCAGCCCTCGATACACAGCGACTCGTCGATCGTGACCGGGACATCGGCTCGTTGGTTGTTGACCAGCGTCATGATTCACTCCGTAACAGGTTGCCGCGCATGGTGATTCGGTCACCACGCAGTCGGATGTATTCGAGGTCGACGGGACGCCCGTCGTCGAGGGTCGTGAGCCGTTCGAGCATCAGGATCGCGCCGCCCGCCGGGATGTCCAGCGTGGCCGCGGTGTGCGGGTCGGCCGAAACCGCTTCCAGCGCAATGTCGGCGGAGCCCAGCCGCTGTTCGGTGACCTGCTCGATCAACGCGAACACGTCGTTGGTCTCCAGCGAGTGTTCGAGGACGGCGGCACCGATATCGGGCACCAGGTACGTCAGATCCAGGCTCAGCGGCAGGTCGCCCAGATAGCGCAGCCGTTCGATGAACACCACGGGCTCGCCGGGAGTGAGCTGCAGACGGCGCGCGACCGCAGCGGGCGCCGGCAACCGCGTGGCGGCGCGGACCTCGTTGCGGACCTCACCGTAGTCCTTGAAGGTCTCCTTCAGCCCGACCAGCGCGTGCAGGCCGTGATCGTATTTGCGCTGCGCCACGTGGGTGCCGACGCGTGGACCCCGGTCGATGAGCCCCTCGGCCTTGAGGATCGCCAGCGCCTCGCGCACGGTGTTGCGGGATACCGAGAACTCGGCCACCAGCTCGGCCTCACCGGGCAGGCCCGCCGCGTAGACGCCGTCGCGCACCTGATGGCGCAGCACGTCGGCCACCTGGCGGGCACGGTCGGCGCGCCGGCGTAGCGGGGTCGGATCGGTCGCCTGGGGCGAGCGAAGCGACGGGGAGGACTCGGGCATGCGGTTGAACCTAGGGACCCGCGGCGATCAGGTCTGCACCCTCAAATCGGGTGTCTCGACGGTACCCGCATTCCGCCGCCTCAATCCACACCTGACCTGCGGAAACCCTGAGTTCGCGGGCTATTGCGCCACCTCGAGAACGGCCGATAGTTCGAATCTCGATGAATTCAACAGCGTTCACCGGCGGCCACAACCTTCGACTCCGCGAAAGTGCGTGGGTTCAATCGTGATGACAATCCGCCGTGGTGATTGAACTCAGGGATCGCTGACGCCCCGAAGAAGTACCTGCCTTCAATCAGAACGTCCAACAGTGTCTTGCGATTGAAACCAAGGACCTCTCCGCGCACTCGACGGTCCGCATGCGCTGGGCATGCGACCAGCAAATCCCTTGCAGCAGTTGTGATTGCGCTGACGCAGCCAGTGTTCGGCCACTAACTCCCCGCGGCCGACACCGTCACCGGAATCCCGTTGAGAGCGCCGTTGCCGGACGGCTCGTCGAGGAAGTCCGGCAGCGACAGGACGTTGGTGTTCACCCCGGGCGACGCGTTGGCGATCCCCAGCCGGGTGCCGGGCTGCCCGTGTCCCCAGCCGTGCGGCATGGACACCACGCCCGGCTTGATCGCGTCGGTCACCTCGACGGGTACGACGATCTTGCCTGCGCCAGAAGCGACTTCGGCGTTGTCGCCGTCCGCGATACCCCGCGCGGCCGCGTCGCTGGCGTGCATGAGCAGCGTGCAGCGGTCGCGGCCCTTCATCAGCGCGCCGACGTTGTGCAGCCAGGAGTTGTTGGACCGCAGGTGCCGCCGGCTGACCAGCACCAGCTCGTCGGCCGGACGCTCCAGCCGCGCGGCGAGCCGGGGCAGGTCGTCGAGCAGGTACTGCGGGGCCACCCGGATCTTCTTGTCCGCGGTACCCAGCACCTCGGGCACGCGCGGCACCATGGGACCGTAGTTGATGCCGTCGGGATGGGCCTTGAGCTTCTCGAGCGTCAGCCCGTCGGGATTCTCGCCGTACCGGTCGCCGAACGCGGCGGTCCGCAGCGTCAGGTCGAGCATGCGCTCGGGACCGCCGTGGTCGTACTTCTTGCGGATCTCGGCGCCGTCGAGTCCCTGCGTGAAGCACAGGTAGTCGAACCAGCCGTCGTCGAGCGCGGCGACGTCGACGTCTTCGGCCGGGGTGCCGGTGCACAGCCCGGTGAGCCGGATCAGGATCTCCCACTCCTCCGGCGCGTCGGGGTCCTCGCGGTGAAAAACCGGCGGCGAATACCGGGCGAAGCTGTTGATCGCCGCGCCCAGCAGCAGGTCCGCGGAGTGCGCCTGCTCGAGCGCCGAGGGGCCGGGCAGGATGACGTCGGCGTGCCGGGTGGTCTCGTTGAGCCACAGGTCCACCGAGATCATCGCGTCGAGCTGCGGCAGCGCCTCGTCGAGTTTGTCACCGCCCGGCGTCGACAGCACGGGGTTGCCCGCGACGGTGATGAGGGCCTTGAGCTGGCCCTCGCCCGGGGTGGTGATCTCTTCGAGCATGCACGAGACCGGGACCTGACCCAGCACTTCCTTGGCGCCACGGACCCGGGTCTGATAGCGGCCGAAGTTGGGCGCCCCGTCCTCGAGTCCCGGGATGGTCTGGCTGGTGACGGTCCAGGCGGTCGGCGTGGCGAACATCGCGCCGCCGGGGACGTCGAAGTGGCCGGTGACGATGTTGACGACGTCGATGAGCCAACTGGCGAGACTGCCGAATTCCTGGTTGCACGTACCGATGCGGCCGTACACGACGGCGCGGGGCGTGCCGGCCAGTTCGCGCGCCAGTCCCCTGATCCGCTCCGCGTCGATACCCGTTGCGGCAGAGACCCTTTCAGGCGACCAGTCGGCGACGGCCCGGCACAGCTCGGCCACCCCGTCGAGGTGCTGCTCGAGCTCGCCGAGGTTCACCAGATCTTCGTCGAACACGGTGTGGATGACGCCGAGCAGCAGCGCCGCATCGGTGCCCGGCGTGATGGGCAGCCACTCGTCGGCCTTGGCCGCGGTCTGGGTGCGCACCGGGTCGATCACGATCACCTTGCCGCGCTTACGGATTCCGCCGATGAGGCCCATGATGTCTGGGGCGGCCAGCAGCGAGCCCTGCGACGCCGCGGGGTTGGCGCCCATCACCACGAGCAGGTCGGTGCGTTCCAGGTCCGGGGTCGGGAACGCCCACCAGCTGCCGTACATCAGGTGCGACGACAGGTTCTTGGGCCATTGATCGATGGTGCCCGGCGAGTACGTGATCGGCATGCCGGACAAGCCGAGCAGGATCGCCGCGTACCGCGACAGCGAAAACGAGTGCGCCAGTGGGTTTCCGGTGTACGCGGAGACCGCCCCGATGCCGTGCTTTGCGATCACTGGCGCCAGCAGTTCGGTGCAGCGGCGGAACGCGGTGTCCCAGTCGACCTCGTGCCACTGCCCGTCGACCTTGATCATCGGGCGGCGGATCCGGTCGGGGTCTTCGTGCAACGCGCCGAGGGAAGCGCCCTTGGGGCAGATATGGCCCGCGCTCCACGCGTCGGCCTTGTTGGGCCGGACGCCGGCGACCTTGCCGTCCGACACCTGAATCTCCAAGCCGCACATGGCTTCGCACAGGCAGCAGGCGTGCAGGTGCAGACCGTCTTCGCCGACTCCGGCGATCATTCGTGGCTGGGTTCCCATCGTCCGACTGTAACGGCGTTACTGAGACGTGGGTCACGATTGCTCCCGATATCCGGGAGACGGGCTACAACGCGTGCGAAAGCTCCCGGCCGAACTGCAGCAGCCGCTGCATCTGGGCCAGGCCACCGTCATCGACGGACTTGGTGTACCGGAACGACTCGCAGAAGAAGTCGGTGTCGATGGCCGACTTCTGCCGGCTGCGGGTGATCAGCTGGGTGTACATCCGCAGTCGTACCTCGGCCAGGCGCCGCGTACCGTCGCCCAGCACCTCGAACTGCGTGGTCAGGATGTGGTCGGTGATGGTCGACAACAGGATGGTCCGCACCGAGGTGTCCAGCGTCCGGCGCAGGTGCTCGTCGTCGCCGCTCGCGTCGTCGTCGGCCCGCCACATGATGAGTCGCTCACCGTCGGTGAGGACGACCTCCTGCCACACGGCGTCGCCCCAGGACTCCTCGGACGCGCCGCGCGACATGATGAAGGACTTGATGGACCGGAAGTCGACCACCGACCGCAGCTGCTCGAGCGCCAGCTCCGGATCGCGCAGATAGACCTTCGCCGCATCGTCGACACTCGAGTACGGCGCCCAGTCCTGCGGCTCGTCCATGACTACTCGCCCCGGACCGCCGCGGCCGCCGCCCGAATCTGCGGCGTCACCAGCATCACCTGGCCGAGAACGCCGTTGACGAAGCCGGGCGACTCATCGGTGGAGAGCGACTTCGCCAGCTCGACGGCCTCGTCGACGGCGACCGGCTCCGGCACGTCCGTCGCGTGCAGCAGCTCCCACACCGCGACACGCAGGATCGCGCGGTCCACCGCGGGCAGCCGCTCCAGCGTCCAGCCCTGCAGGTGCGCCGAGATCAGGTCGTCGATGTGGGCGGCGTGCTCGGTGACGCCGTTGGCGACGGTCACCGTGTACGGGTTCAGCGCCGACACCTCGGGGTCGCTGTCGGCCAGGGTGTTGCGCAGCTTGGCGCCCTCGGCCGCAGTGATCCCGCGGGCCTCGGCCTCGAACAGCAGGTCGACGGCGCGCTTGCGCGCCTGGTGCCGGCCCTTGTCGGAGCGACGGTCAGGCATTGACCCGACTGATGTAGCTGCTGTCGCGGGTGTCGACCTTGAGCTTGTCACCGACGTTGATGAACAGCGGCACCTGGATCTCGGCGCCGGTCTCCAGGGTGGCCGGCTTGGTACCGGCGTTCGAGCGGTCGCCCTGCAGGCCCGGCTCGGTGTGCGCGACGACGACCTCGATGCTGACGGGCAGTTCCAGGTAGAGCGGCGCGCCGTTGTGGAACGCGATCTGCACCTGCAGGTTCTCCAGCAGGAAGCCGGCGGCGTCGCCGACGAGGGCCTCCGACAGCGGGTGCTGCTCGAAGTCCTCGGCATCCATGAAGACGAAGTCCGCGCCGTCGCGGTACAGGTAGGTGGCGTCACGACGGTCGACGGTCGCGGTCTCCACCTTCACACCGGCGTTGAAGGTCTTGTCGACGACCTTGCCCGACAGCACATTCTTGAGCTTGGTGCGCACGAAGGCCGGGCCCTTGCCGGGCTTAACGTGCTGGAACTCGATGATCTGCCACAGCTGGCCCTCGATGTTGAGGACGAGACCGTTCTTGAAGTCGGCGGTAGATGCCACGGTGGGTACTGCTCCTAGCTCTCTGTCATCAGAGGATGGCCAGTTCCTTGGGGAACCGGGTAAGCAACTCAGGTGTGTGTGTCGTATCGCCGCTGACGACGAGCGTGTCCTCGATCCGGACACCGCCCCGGCCGGGCAGGTAGACACCGGGCTCCACGGTGACCACGGAGCCAGCAAGCAGTGTACCGGCGGCGGCGGAGTTGATTCCCGGCGCTTCGTGAATCTGCAGACCGACGCCGTGCCCGAGCCCGTGGGAGAACTGCTCGCCGTACCCGGCATCGACGATGACCTGCCGCGATGCCCGGTCGACGGCCGACAGCGTCGTGCCCGGCGCCAGCGCTTCCCGGCCGGCCCGCTGCGACGTCGCGACCAGGTCGTAGATGTCGCGCTGCCACTGCGCCACCGGCGACAGCACGAAGGTGCGCGTCATGTCGGAGTGGTAGCCCTCGACCAGCGCGCCGAAATCGATCTTGACGAAGTCACCGGCCGCCAGCACGGCCTCGGTGGGCCGGTGGTGCGGTATCGCCGAGTTGGCGCCCGTCGCGACGATGGTCTCGAACGACGGGCCGTCGGCGCCGTGGTCGAGCATCCGCGCCTCGAGTTCGCGGCCGACCTCCTTCTCGGTGCGGCCGGCACGCAGCCCACCCGATTCGACGAGATCTTTCAGTGCCGCATCGGCGGCCTCACAGGCCAGCCGCAGGATCGCGATCTCACCGGCGTCCTTGACCTCGCGCAGTACTTCGACCATGCCGGGCGCCCGGACGAGTTCGAGGTCGTCGCCACCGACCCGCTGCAGCGCCGCGTGGGCGTCGACGGTCATGACGTGGCTCTCGAAGCCCAGCCGCTTGATGCCGGCCGCCGCCGCGGCGCGCACGAGCTGAGGCGCACACGCCCGCTCGATGAGGATCTGTGCGTCGGGGGCCTGCTGCGCCGCCTGCGTCCGGTACCGCCCGTCGGTGGCGAGGATGGGCGTCTCCCCTTCAGTGGGAATCAGCAGTGCCGCGTTCGAGCCGGTGAATCCGGACAGATAACGCACGTTGACCAGGTCGGTTATCAGGATCGCATCCAGCTCGGCGGCCGCCAGGTGGCGACGCAGCATGTGGCGCCGGTGGGAAATTGTCACGATATGTGACGCTACTCGCTACGCTGTCTGCTCATGAGTAAGTGGTTGCTGCGCGGAATCGTCTTTGCGGCGTTGATGGTGATCGTCCGATTGCTGCAAGGCGCAATGATCGGTGCCTGGGAAAAACAGTCGCTGATCATCAGCGTCACGCTCGTCGTGCTGTACATCCTCGCTGCCTTTGCCTGGGGCGTCCTCGACGGCCAGAGCGACGCGAAGGCGCAGCCGGACCCCGACCGCCGCGAGGACCTGGCGATGGCCTGGCTGGTCGGCGGTCTGTTCGCCGGCGTCGTCAGCGGCTTCTTCTCCTGGCTCATCGGCCAGTTCTACGACAACATCTACGTCGACGCCCTGGCCGCCGAGCTCACCACCTTCGCCGCGTTCACCGCACTGATCGTCTTCGTGGGCGGCATCTGCGGTGTCTCGCTCGGCCGCTACCTGGTCGACCGCAACGCCCCGCCGCCGCCGAAGCACGACCACGCCGGTGAGAGCGAGCGCGCCGACACCGACGTCTTCGCCGCGGTCGCTGTCGCGGTCCCCGTCGAGGGTCACGAAGGCGAGACCGAGGTCATCGAGACCAGGCCCAAGACCAACCCCGAGTCCTGAGCAGCCACGCAAAAAGGCCGCGGCCCGTCATCAGACGGGCCGCGATCTTTTTTGCCGAAAAGTTGTAAGACTTCCGCGGCGTAACTGCTCCTACCTGTGAGAGCGGCTCAACCGGAGCCGCAAATCCCAAACAGGAGCACATCATGAACCGCACGAAGTTCGTCACCGCCGCAGCTGCCCTGGCGATGATCGCCCTCGGAACCGGAACAGGAACCGCGCAGGCCGCGTCGTCGATCGATACGACAAGCGACGCGGCGGGCGTCACGGTCCACATCAACTCGACCGGAAGTGAAGGCCTGTGCTTCTACTCCGCGGAGCCGTGGTTCGGATGGAAGTCGGTCAAGCCCCTGCCGGTGTACAAGGTGCCGTTCCAGCTGCAGGCAAACCAGAGCCACAATCTGTGGTTCCCGGGCATCCAGACCGGCACGACGTGGAAAGCCAAGGTCGAATGCCCGGTCGGCGGCACCGACTATTTCAACCCCGTCTACTGAGCGCAGCTCAGTCTTTCGCCACCACCGAGTAGGCGGCCGCCAGCAGCGAGGGGTCCGGGCCTTCGAGGCGGCCCGGCTTGGCCAGGCCGTCGAGCACCACGAAGCGCAGCACGCCCGAACGGGTCTTCTTGTCCCCCGCCATCGACTCCAGCAGTTGCGGGAAGGCGTCGGCGTCGTAGCTGACCGGCAGGCCCAGCGCGGTGAGCACCCGGCGGTGGCGGTCCGCGGTGTCGTCGTCGAGGCGTCCGGCAAGCCGGCCGAGCTCGGCGGCGAACACCAGGCCCACCGACACGGCGGCGCCGTGCCGCCACTGGTAGCGCTCCCGGCGCTCGATGGCGTGCGCCAAAGTGTGGCCGTAGTTGAGGATTTCGCGCAGTGCCGATTCCTTCTCATCGGCGGCGACCACCTCGGCCTTGACGGCGATGGCACGGCGGATGAGTTCGGGCAGGACGGTGCCGGCGGGGTCCAGCGCGGCCTCCGGGTCGGCCTCGATGAGGTCCAGGATCACCGGGTCGGCGATGAAGCCGGCCTTCACGATCTCGGCCATGCCGGCGATGATCTCGTTGCGCGGCAACGATTCCAGCGTCGCGAGGTCGACCAGCACGGCCAGCGGCTGGTGGAATGCGCCGACGAGGTTCTTGCCGGCGTCGGTGTTGATGCCGGTCTTGCCGCCGACGGCGGCGTCGACCATGCCGAGCAGCGTCGTGGGCACGTGCACGATGTCCACGCCGCGCAGCCAGGTGGCGGCGGCGAACCCCGCGACGTCGGTGGCCGCGCCGCCGCCGAGGCTGACGATGGCGTCCTTGCGGTCGATCCCGATGCGCCCCAGCACTTCCCAGATGAACCCGACAACGGGCAGTTCCTTGCCCGCCTCGGCGTCCGGGATTTCGATGCGGTGCGCGTCGATTCCGCCCGCCGCCAAGTAACTACGGATCGCCTCGGCGGTCTCGTTCAGCACCGGCTGGTGCAGGATGGCGACGCGGTGCCGGCCCTGCAGGACGCGGCCGAGGTCGCCGAGCAGACCGGTCCCGATGATCACCGGGTACGGCCGGTCGACGTTCACCTCGACGACGACGGGTTCAGTCATTGCGAGCCTTTCAATCGTTTCGCCAGTGCCGCAGGGCTCGGCGGGGCCTCGGTGGTCGGTCCGGGGTTCAGGACCGTGGGCAGCCGGCGCCACGCCGAGCGGCGGCGGCGCCGGGAGTGCTCGTCGCAGCGCGGCTGCTCGAGCCGGTGCACGATGTGGCGGACCACCGCACCGGGATTGCGTCGGTTGGTGTTCACGCGGAGGGTGGCGACCTGCCGGAACAGCGGCACGCGCTGCGCCATCAGCTCGCGGTATTTGGCGCCCGGGTCGTCGCCGGCGAGCAGCGGGCGTCCGCCGCCCGCGGTGCGCCGAACGCCTTCTGCCGCACTGATTTCCAGGTAGACGACGGTATGGCCGACGAGCGCTTCCCGCACCTCCGGGGTCGTCACCGCGCCACCGCCGAGCGACACGACGCCGTCGTGTTCGGCGAGCGCGTCGCGGATCACGTCGGCTTCGATCTTGCGGAACACCGGTTCACCTTCGGCGAAGATGTCGGCGATGCTGCGACCGGTGGTCTCGACGATCTTGGCGTCGGTGTCGAGCATCGGCACCTGCAGCGCCTTCGCCAACCGTCGACCGATCGTCGACTTGCCCGAACCGGGCATGCCGACCAGTACAGCCTTGGGCGCCATCGGGTTATCCGGACATCTGCGGTTCGCGCTCATGCACCGCACGCAGGTAGTTCTCGACGTTGGCGCGCGTCTCGGCCAGCGAGTCGCCGCCGAACTTGTCCAGCGCGGCCCGGGCCAGCACCAGTGCCACCATGGCCTCGACGACCACACCGGCCGCGGGCACGGCGCACACGTCGGAACGCTGGTGGATGGCGACGGCCTCTTCGCCGGTGGCCATGTCGACGGTCGCGAGCGCGCGTGGCACGGTCGAGATCGGCTTCATCGCGGCGCGGACCCGCAGCGGCTGGCCGTTGGTCATGCCGCCTTCCAGACCGCCGGCGCGGTTGGTGGAGCGGGTGATGCCGTCGGCGCCCGGGTAGATCTCGTCGTGTGCGACGCTGCCGCGGCGCCGTGCGGTCTCGAAGCCGTCACCGATCTCGACGCCCTTGATGGCCTGGATGCCCATGACGGCGGCGGCCAGCTGGCTGTCCAGCCGGTTGTCACCGCTGATGAACGAGCCGAGGCCGACGGGCAGTCCGCTGACCACCACCTCGACGACACCGCCGAGGGTGTCGCCGTCCTTCTTGGCGGCCTCGATCTCGGCGATCATGGCTTCCTCGGCGGTCTTGTCGAAGGCACGCACCGGGCTGTCATCGATGGCCTCCAGATCCTCGGGCTGCGGGACCGGGCCGTCGTAGGGCTTCGATGCGCCGATGGAGATGACGTGCGAGACGACGTCCACGCCGAGGGCCTGCTTCAGGAACGCGCGGGCGACGGTGCCGGCCGCGACGCGGGCCGCGGTCTCGCGGGCACTGGCGCGCTCGAGCACCGGGCGGGCGTCGTCGAAGCCGTACTTGAGCATGCCGGCGTAGTCGGCGTGCCCGGGCCGGGGCCGGGTGAGCGGCTCGTTACGCGCGGTGTTGGCCAGCGCCTCCGGGTCGACCGGGTCGGAGGCCATGACGGTCTCCCACTTGGGCCACTCGGTGTTGCCGATCTGGATGGCGATCGGGCCGCCGAGCGTCTGGCCGTGCCGAACGCCGCCGAGCAGCGTGACTTCGTCCTTTTCGAACTTCATCCGGGCACCGCGGCCATAGCCGAGACGACGCCGCTGCAACTGCGTGGCGATGTCGTCCGAGGTCACCGAGAGACCGGCCACCATGCCTTCGAGCATGGCCACCAGGGCACGACCGTGGGATTCACCTGCTGTGGTCCATCGCAACACGTGTCCCATTGTCCCATGAGGGGGTTTACCGGCTGAAATCCGTCAGCCCAGGCTGCATTGCAGCAGCACGGTGTCGATGTCGCGGCCGTGTTTGTGCCCGACCTGCCGCAGTCGGCCGGCCTCGTCGAAACCCACCTTCTTGTGCAGTGCGACGGACGACGGGTCGCCGCTGTCGGCGATCACCGCGATGACCTCACGCACGCCGGCGGCGCGGGCGGCGTCCAGCAGCGCGCCGAGGAGTTCCTTGCCGGCACCCTGTCCGGTGGCCCACGGCGCCAGGTAGATCGAGTCCTCCACCGTGCCCTGATAGGCCGGCCGGGATTTCCAGGGCAAGCAGTACGCGTACCCCGCGACCTTGCCCTCGCGCTCGACGACGAGGAACGGCAGCCCGGCGGCGAAGACCTTGGCGAACCGCGCCTGCCACTCCTCGGCCGTGGGCGGCTCGAGCTCGAACGACGCCACGCTGTTGCGTACGTAATGCGCGTAGATGTCGGCGATCGCGGGCAGGTCGGCGGTGGTGGCGGTGCGGGTGGTCATGGTGAGGCAAAGGTACCGAGCGCGACGGCCGCGGCGCTCGCCAGGCACATCGACGGTCCGTGTGGCACGGTGCGTCCGGCTCGCCGCACGAGGATCAGCGCCGCGTACCCCGCGGTCAGCAGCGGCGCCCCGATCGCGGCGAGCACCCACACGCCGGCGCCGCACATGCCGGTCAATGCGCCGAGGCCGAGTGCGAGTTTGACGTCGCCGCCGCCCATCGCCCGTGGGCTGAGCAGGTGGATCAGGAGGTAGAGCGCGAACAAAGCCGCGGCCCCCAACGCCGCGGCAGTCCCCTTGCCCGTGATCACGCCGGCCGCGACGATCACCGCGGCGCCCGGCAGCGTCAGCCAGTTCGGCAGCCGTCGCTCGCGGAGGTCATAGGCACACAACGCGATCATCCAGGCACCAATAGCCAAGCCCGCCCCCATCTTTCGAGGCTAAGGGCGTTGCGCAGGGCGTCCCGACACGAATGTTCCACAGGGTGCCGGCCAGGGAAGTACCACGTCGATTGCACTCACGGACTTCTTGGGCCCCAATTTTCGGCTCTACCAGCCGAGCCGCGCACAAAACTGGATTCAGGACGCCGCGAGCGCCGCCGCCATCACCTCGCGGGGCGCGGGCATCCCGGTGAACTGCTCCACCTGGGCGTAGGCCTGGTTCAGCAGCATCTGCAGGCCGCTGACCACCCGGCCACCGGCCGCGGAAACGGCGGCGGCCAGCGGCGTCGGCCACGGGTCGTAGATGGCGTCGAGCAGCACGGCGGTGTCGGCCACGGTCCCGGAGATCTCACCCGCCACCGCGGCAGGCAGTGTATTGACCACCACGCCAAGGGAATTCAGCTTCTCGCCGAGGGCTACCCAGCGCGTCGCGACGCCCAGCCGCTCCCCCAGCTCCACGAGTGCCCCGGCCTTGTCGGCATTGCGGGCAACGATCGCCAGGTCCCGCACACCGAGTTCGGCCAAGGCCACGACGGCCGCGGGCGCGGTGCCGCCGGAGCCCAGCACCGCCGCCGCTCCGGATACCTCGCCCAGGGCGCCGACGACGCCGTCGACGTCGGTGTTGTCGGCGCGCCAGCCGCCGTCGATCCGTACCAGGGTGTTGGCCGAGCCGACGAGCTCAGCGCGCGGCGTGCGTTCGGTCGCGAAGCGCAGCGCCGCGAACTTGCCGGGCATCGTGACCGAGACCCCGACCCATTCCGGGCCGAAACCGCCCACCAGGCCGGGCAATTGTTCCTCGGTGCACTCGATGCGGTCGTAGGTCCAGTCGGTCAGCCCGAGCTCCCGGTAGGCCGCCAGGTGCAGCTGCGGGGACCGCGAATGCGCGATGGGCGAACCCAGAACCGCGGCTCTCATCGCGCACTGTCGAGCACGCCGTTGCGTTTGGCGAGCTCGATGCTGGCGAGGTGCTGCTGGTAGTCGCGGGTGAAGACCGTGGTGCCCTGCAGGTCGATGGTCACGAAGTACAGCCAGTCCCCCGGCGCCGGGTCCTGCGCCGCGACGACGGCGGGCTGGCCGGGCGAGCAGATCGGCGTGACCGGAAGTCCTTCGCGCGCATAGGTGTTCCATGGCGTCGGCTGTTCGCGGTCGGCGTCGGTGGTGGCCACTTCCTGCCGGTCCAGCGGGTAGTTCACCGTCGAGTCGAACTGCAGCCTGCGATGGTCTGGGGTCGCCAGCCGGTTGTAGATGACGCGGGCCACCTTGGCGAAGTCCTGCGGGTTGGACTCGCGCTGCACCAGCGATGCCACGATGAGGATCTGGTACGGGTTCAGGTTGGCGGCGGCGCCGGCATCGAGCAGGCCACCCTTTTCGTACTGGTGACCGCTTGCGCTGATCAGGCTCGCCAGAATCGACGTCGGCGTGCCGGCCGGGTCGACGTTCCAGGTGCCGGGCGCGATGAGGCCCTCGAGCCTGCGGTGGTCGGGGCCCAGCGACTTCACCGGTCCGGCCGCCCAGCTCGGCACGAGCAACGCCGAGATGTCGGCGGCACCGGCGGCCTTCTTCAGCTCGTCGGCGGACACGCACTTGCGCTTGCCGTCCAGGTCGACGCAGGAAGCCGCCGAGATCAGGCTGAAGATGCCCTGGTTGATCTTGTTGGTCTTGACGTCGGTGGTGTCGTCGAGTTGGCGGCCCTCCGGGATCACCAGGCGGCCCACCCGATTGTTCTTCTCGGTGAGCCGGGACACCGCGTTGGCGGCCGAGATCTCGGTGCGCAGCTTGTAGAACCCGGGCTGAATCTCGGTCATCGCCTTGTTGCCCTCGGCGGCCAGGACGAACGTCTTCACGTTCGCCACGACGCCGTGATCGAACAGGGTCTGCCCGATCGCGGTGGTCGAGTCGCCCTGATGCACCTCGACGACGAGGTCGTTGTTGCCGTCACCGGAGTAGTCGTTGCCCGAGCCGAAGATGCCGTGCCACAGCCGGGAGCCGAGGAACACCGCGCTGACCACGACGACGATGAACACCGTCAACGCCACCATGCTGCGGCGCCGGCGGCGCTTGCGGTTGCGCTCGGCGCGGACCCGCTCGGCCCGGCTCATGCCGCGGCGCGGCCGGCCCACCGATTCGGGCTTGATGCGGGTGCTGCTGCCCCACTCGTCGTCGTCGCCCGGGGCGTCCGGGCGCATGTCCTCGGCCGGAGTCATTCGCCGACCTCGCGCTCTGCGGCGGCCAGCACCGAGCGGCGCATGTCCAGCCAGTTCTGCAGGATGCCGACGGCGGCCACCTGATCGATCATCTGACGTTGCCCCTTCGCACGCACCCCGGCCTCCCGCAGCGAGCGCTGCGCGGTGACCGTCGTCAGCCGTTCGTCGGCCATCCGTACCGGAGTCGGGGCCACCCGCACCGCCAGGGCGTCGGCCACCTCGATCGCGTCCCGCGCCGAGCTGCTCGCCCGGTCCTTCAGTGTGCGCGGCAGCCCGACGACGATCTCGACCGCCTCCTGCTCACCGGCCAGCTTCACCAGCCGGCCCAGGTGCTTGTCGGTCTTGTCGCGACGCACCGTCTCCAGCGGCGTCGCGAGGATGCCGTCGGGGTCGCACACCGCGACACCGATCCGCACCGTGCCGACGTCGATGCCCAGCCGGCGGCCGCGACCGGGGTCGTCGGCGCCGGGGCGGTCGGGCATGCGGTCGGTATCAGCCAAAGCTAGCTCCGGCCCAGTTCAGCGCGTAGCGCGGCCAGACCCGCGTCGATACCCGCTGCCCCCTTACCGGAACCCTGTGCCAGATCGGCCTTTCCACCACCACGGCCACCGACGGCGGCGCCCAGCTGCTGCACCAGTTCGTTGGCCTTGAACCCGAGGTCCTGCGCGGCGGCGTTGACGGCCACCACGTACGGCACCGACTCGCCCGAGTCGGCGATCAGCGCGATCACCGCGGGCTCCGAGCCGAGCTTGCCCTTGATGTCGCCGACCAGGGTGCGCAGGTCACCACCGGAGATGCCGCCGGCCATCCGCTGGGCGACGACGCGGACCTTGCCGATGACCTCGGCACCGGCCGCGGCGTCGGCGGCGGCCGCCTTGGCACCGGCCAGGCGGACCTTGTCGAGTTCCTTCTCGGCGGCCTTGAGCTTCTCGACCAGGGTGGCGACGCGGGCGGGCACCTCTTCCGAGGGCACCTTCAGCGACGCGGCCAGGCCGGCCATCAGCGCACGTTCCTTGGCGAGGTGCCGGAACGACTCGAGCCCGACATAGGCCTCGACACGACGCACACCCGAACCCACCGACGACTCACCGAGGATCGTCACCGGGCCGATCTGCGCCGAGCGCTCGACATGCGTACCACCGCACAGCTCCAGCGAGAACGGGCCGCCGATCTCGACGACGCGGACCTCGTCCGGGTAGGACTCGCCGAACATCGCCATGGCGCCCATCGCCTTGGCCTTCTCCAGCTTCTCGTGGAAGGTGTGCACCTCGAAGTCGGCCTGCACGGCCTCGTTGGTGACTTCCTCCACTTCGGTGCGCTGTGCGTCGCTCAACGCGCCCTGGTAGTTGAAGTCGAAGCGCAGGTAGCCCGGCCGGTTCAGCGAGCCGGCCTGAACGGCGCCCGGGCCCAGCACCTGTCGCAGCGCGGCGTGCACCATGTGCGTGCCGGAGTGGCCCTGCGTGGCACCGCGGCGCCAGGTCGGGTCGACGGCGGCGGTGACGGTGTCGCCCTCGACGAACTCGCCGGACTCGACGTTGACGGTGTGCACCCACAGCGATTTCGCGATCTTCTGCACGTCGGTGACCGCGGCCTTGGCGGTGGCCGACGACCCGGTGCCGGTGATCGTTCCGGTGTCGGCGATCTGGCCACCGGACTCGGCGTACAGCGGCGTGCGGTCCAGCACGAGCTCGACGCGGTCCGAGCCCTCGCTGCCGTGCGTCACCACCGGGACCCGCTTGCCGTCGACGAAAATGCCGAGAATCCTTGCCTCGGAGGTCAATTCGTCGAAACCGGTGAACTCGGTGGGGCCGGCGTCGACCAGGTCGCGGTAGGCGGACAGGTCGGCGTGCGCGTGCTTGCGGGCGGCGGCGTCGGCCTTGGCGCGGGCGCGCTGCTCGGCCATCAGGCCCCGGAAGCCCTCTTCGTCGACGGTCAGGCCGGCTTCGGCCGCCATCTCCAGCGTCAGCTCGACCGGGAAACCGTAGGTGTCGTGCAGCGTGAAGGCGTCACTACCGGAGACGACGGTCTTGCCGGCGGCCTTGGTGGCCGCCGCCGCATCCTCGAACAGCCGCGAACCCGACGCGAGGGTGCGGTTGAAGGCGGTCTCCTCGGCGACCGCGATGCGGTTGATGCGCTCGAAGTCGGTGACCAGCTCCGGGTACGACGGACCCATCGTGTCGCGCACGGTGGCCATCAGGTCGCTCATGATCGGCTGCTCGACACCGAGCAGCTTGGCGGCGCGGATGATGCGGCGCAGCAGGCGGCGCAGCACGTAGCCGCGGCCCTCGTTACCCGGGGTGACGCCGTCGCCGATGATGATCGCGGCGGTCCGGCTGTGGTCGGCGATGACGCGGTAGCGCACATCGTCGGCGTGGTTGCCGGCGCCGTAGTGGCGCGGGGCCACCGAGGCGACCATGTCGATCACCGGGCGGACCAGGTCGGTCTCGTAGACGTTGTCGACACCCTGCAGCAGGCAGGCGATGCGCTCGACACCCATGCCGGTGTCGATGTTCTGGCGCGGCAGCGGGCCGAGGATTTCGAAGTCGGTCTTGCTGGTGCCCTCGCCGCGCTCGTTCTCCATGAACACGAGATTCCAGATCTCGATGTAGCGGTCCTCGTTGGCCTCGGGACCACCGTCGATGCCGTACTCGGGGCCGCGGTCGTAGTAGATCTCCGAACACGGACCGCAGGGCCCCGGGATGCCCATGGACCAGTAGTTGTCGGCCTTGCCGCGGCGCTGGATGCGCTCGGGCGGCAGACCGGCGATCTCCTCCCACAGCCCGATGGCCTCGTCGTCATCGAGATAGACGGTGGCCCAGAGCTTTTCGGGATCGAAGCCGTAGCCACCCTCGGACACCGGGTTGGTCAGCAGATCCCAGGCGAGCGCGATGGCGCCACGCTTGAAGTAGTCGCCGAACGAGAAGTTGCCGGCCATCTGGAAGAACGTGTTGTGCCGGGTGGTGATGCCGACCTCGTCGATGTCCGGTGTGCGGATGCACTTCTGGACGCTGGTCGCCTTGTCATACGACGGGGTGCGGTCGCCCAGGAAATACGGCACGAACTGCACCATGCCGGCGTTGACGAACAACAGGTTCGGATCGTCCAGGATCACCGATGCGCTCGGCACCTCGGTGTGGCCCGCTTTCACGAAATGATCGAGGAATCGTTTCCTGATCTCGTGTGTCTGCACGTGCTGTTGTCCTTCTGTTGTCCGTCTGGGGACCGGGTAGTTGCCCGGATAACAGTACCGGTCGGCCTTGTGCGCAGCGCCGCCGCGGCGGACAGTTGTGTCTATCCGGTGGCGCCACCGGAGCGCCGCCCTGAACAAAGAGGGGGTGGACCGTGTTCGCACGTTCTACCACGATGATGGCGAGCCCTGACCAGATCGATGACGGCATTGCCTATATCCGCGACGAGGTCATGCCCGTACTGCAGGAACTTCCCGGTTCCATCGGCCTGTCCCTGCTGGTCGACCGGGAATCCGGCCGGTGCATCGCCACCAGCGCGTGGGAGTCCGAGGACGCCCTGCATTACAGCGCCGGCGAGGGCCGCCGGCTCCGCAATCTCGCCGCCGAACGCTTCGGTGGCGGCGCCCCGCTGGTCGAGGAGTGGGAGATCGCCGTTCTGCACCGTGAGCACGGTAACGGCGCGTGTGTGCGGGCCACCTGGCTCACAGTGCCGCCGGATCTCATGGAGGCCGGCATCGACTACTACCGCGACACCGTGCTGCGGCAGATCGAGCACCTGCCGGGGTTCTGCAGCGCCAGCCTGCTCGTCGACCGCGGTTCTGGCCGTGCGGTGTCGTCGGCGTCCTTCCGCACCCGCGAGTTGATGGCGGACTACTGGCAGCAGGCCACGGCACTGAAGGTCGAATCGGTGCAAGCCGCCGGGGCGTCGGAGATCGCCGACTGCGCATTCGATCTCGCGATCGCCCACCTGCGGGTACCCGAACTGGTCTAGCGCTTGCGCCGGATGATGGCGCGCAGCTTCTCCAACCGGCCGCCGATCTCGCGTTCCGCCCCGTACGCGGTGGGCCGGTAGTAGTCGACCCCGACCAGCTCATCGGGTGGATATTGTTGCGCCGCAACACCACCCGGGTGGTCGTGCGCGTACTTGTAGCCCTGGGCGTGGCCGAGGGCGGCGGCACCGGCGTAGTGCCCGTCGCGCAGATGCGCGGGCACCATGCCGGCCTTGCCGGCCTTGATGTCGGCCATCGCCGCGCCGAGGGCGACGGTCACGGCGTTGGATTTCGGCGCCGTCGCCAGGTGCACCGTCGCGTGGGCGAGGGTCAGCTGGGCCTCCGGGAGCCCGATGAGCTGCACGGTCTGCGCGGCGGCGACGGCGATCGGCAGGGCGGTCGGATCGGCGATGCCGATGTCCTCGCTGGCCAGGATCATCAGCCGGCGCGCGATGAAGCGCGGGTCCTCCCCCGCGGTCAGCATCCGCGCCAGGTAGTGCAGCGCGGCGTCGACGTCCGAGCCGCGCACCGATTTGATGAACGCGCTGACGACGTCGTAGTGCTGGTCCCCGTCGCGGTCGTAGCGCACGGCAGCCTTGTCGAGGGACTGCTCGATGACTTCAATGGACACCGGCCCGTCTCCGGCCGTCTCGGCGGCAACCTCGAGCGCCGTCAGCGCCCGCCGCGCATCACCCGCCGACAGCGTCACGAGCAGCTCGACGGCGTCGTCGTCGACCTCGACGGCACCGCCCAGACCGCGCGGATCGGTGATCGCCCGCTGCACGACGGTCCGGACGGCGTCGGCCGTGAGCGGCTGCAGCTGCAGGATCAGCGACCGCGACAGCAGCGGCGCCACCACCGAGAACGACGGATTCTCGGTGGTCGCCGCCACCAGCAGCACCACCCGGTTCTCGACGGCCGCCAGCAGGGCGTCCTGCTGCGTCTTGGAGAAGCGGTGCACCTCGTCGATGAACAGCACGGTCTGACGGCCGTGAATCGCGCCTCGACGTGCTTCTTCTATCACCGCGCGGACGTCCTTGACGCCGGCCGACAGCGCCGACAGCGCCTCGAACCGGCGGCCGGTGGCCCCGGAGATCAGCGACGCCAGGGTGGTCTTGCCGGTGCCGGGCGGCCCGTACAGGATGACGCTCGCCGCGCCCGAGCCTTCGACCAGGCGGCGCAGCGGCGAACCCGGCTTGAGCAGGTGATCCTGGCCGACGACCTCGTCGAGGCCGGCGGGCCGCATCCGCACCGCCAATGGTGCCTGGGTGGGGGCGGCGGACGATACGTCGGGTTCGCCCCCTACGTCGAACAGCCCATCAGACACGGTTCAGGCTTACCACGCCGCACCGACCGGCGGTTCAGTCGGCAGGTGCGGTCACGAAGTCGATGAGTTCCTCGACCCGTCCGATCAGCGCGGGTTCGAGGTCGTTCCAGTCCCGCACCCGGCCCCGGATGCGCTGCCACGCGTGGGCGATGTCGGCCTGGTCGGCGTGCGGCCAGCCGAGCGCGTCGCACACGCCGTGCTTCCATTCGATGCCGCGCGGGATGACGGGCCACGCCTCACGCCCGATGCGGGCGGGTTTGACGGCCTCCCAGATGTCGATGAACGGGTGGCCCACGACCAGCGTGTGCTCGCCGCCCGGACCACGGCGCACCTGTTCGGCGATCCGGGCCTCCTTCGAGCCCGACACCAGGTGGTCGACGAGCACGCCGAGCCGGCGGCCCGGTCCCGGCTGGAACTCGCGCACGATGGCGGCCAGGTCGTCGACACCGCCGAGGTACTCGACGACCACGCCCTCGACCCGCAGATCGTGTCCCCACACCTGCTCGACGAGTTCGGCGTCGTGGCGGCCCTCCACGTAGATGCGGCTGGCCAGCGCGGTGCGGGCCCGATGTCCTTGCACGGCAACCGAACCCGAGGCGGTGCGGGTGGGCGCGGCCGGCGCGGTGCGCTTGGGCGCGGTGAGGATGACGGGATTGCCGTCGACCAGATAGCCCGGGCCTATGGGGAACGGCTTGCGGTAGCCGTCGAAGTCCTCGAGGACCATGCGGCCGTACTCGACCGAGATCACGGCGCCCACGAAGCCGGTCGTGGCGCACTCCACCACGAGCCCCTTCTCGGCGGGCTGCTCGGTAGAACGCTTCCTGGCGTTCGGGTTGCGGGCCAGTACATCGGATCCGTATCGGTCGCTCACGGCACCGATCCTAGGAACGATCGCGGGCCAGATCCGGTTGCGCCACCCGTGTTTTCGTCACAGACCGGTTACGGGGCCTTCTCGACCTTGATGTCACAGGTGATGCGCTCACCGTCGACTTTCACGATCTTCATGTGTGCGACGTACTGGACCTTGCGCGGACCGGTGAAGTGGCAGTCGAACTGGGCACCCTTGGTGGCCTCCACGTCGGACGGACACTTCACGTCGGTGGGGGTGAACTTGTTCTGATCCGACACCAGCTTGACCACCTGTTTGGCGGCGTCGTCGGCCTTGACCGTGGTTTTCGAGCTACACCCGGCCGGTGCCAGGGCCACCAGACCCAGTAGCACCGCTGCCCCCACCCGTACGCGCATCATGGGCGCGATCGTGCTCTATCGCCGTGACCGCGTCAACGCGCCGCGCGGGAGGCGCCCGCCTCGTCCACCGCCGTGTGGATGAACCGCATCTTCTCGAGCACCGCGGCCGGCAGCACGAACGGGTACAGATCCTCTTTGCCCATCGACCGGTTGACCATGTTCAACGCCCAGGCCAGCGGCAGCCAGAGCTCGATCAGGGTGTCAAATCCGCTGGGGCCCAGCACCCGCCGCTCGAAGGTGGCGCCGGCGGGCGCGAAACCGAAGGCCGCCGCGGTGTCGAGGGCGTCCCGGATGTGCAGATAGTGCGCGAACGTCTCGGCCCAGTCCTCGGCCGGATGCATCGTGGCGTACGACGACACGTACTGCTCTTCCCACCCGGCGGGCGCACCGTCGCGGTAGTGCCGGTCCAGCGCCGCCTGGTAGTCGGCGTCGGGGTCCCCGAACAATTCGGTGAACCGCGCGAGGGCATCGGGCGACGGCTCGACCAGCCGGTAGAAGTAGTAGTGCCCGATCTCGTGGCGGAAGTGGCCCAGCAGCGTCCGGTACGGCTCGGCCATGGCGATGCGCAGCTGTTCGCGGTGCACGTCGTCGCCCTCGGCGAGGTCCAGGGTGATGACGCCGTTCTGGTGCCCGGTGAACACCTGTTGCTGCTCGCTGGACAACAGGTCGAAGGCCAGGCCCTCGGTCGACAGGCCCAGCTCCGTCAGTTCGGCGATCAGCCGGCGCTTGGCCTGCTCGGCGACCGCGAAGGCCGCCAGCGCCTTGGTGTCGTCGTCATTGGGGCGCGTCCGGGTCAACGCGCAGGATGGGCACAGCTGCCGCACCGGCTCGATCCGGACCAGCCAGTTGCATTGCGCCAGATGAAGATTCGCGCACAGCTGGTAGTCGGTCGAGGCCACCGCTCCGGCGTGGTCGCTGTCGCCGGTACCGTCCGGCGGCGCGATCACCAACAGCGCCATGTCGTCCAGCGAGAACCCCAGGGCGCTGCCGCAGCCCAGGCACACCGAGTTCTCGAAGGCCAGCCGCTGGCCGCAGTTGGGGCAGTTGAAGTCACGCACGCAGTTCGCCTCCCGCAATAGGTGCGACGTCGACGGAGACGTCGATGATGCTGCTCTCTGAGTCGGTGTAGATGATGCCGCGCAGCGGCGGCACGTCGGCGTAGTCGCGCCCGAACCCGACCACGATGTAGCGTTCGTCGACCATCTGGTCGTTGGTCGGGTCCAGCCCCAGCCAGTTGTTCTGCGGCGTCCACACTGACGCCCAGGCATGGGTGGCATCGATTCCCACCATACGTTCTTTGCCCGGCGGCGGGTCGGTGGCCAGATACCCCGAAACATAGCTGGCGGCAAGACCGTTCGCGCGCAGGCAGGCGATGGCCAGGCGGGCGAAGTCCTGGCACACCCCTTCGCGGGCGGCCAGGACTTCCGCGACCCGGGTGGACACCGTCGTCGACCCGGACCGGTAGGTGAAGTCGGCGAAGATGCGCGAGTTCAGGTCGCGCAGCACCTCGATCAGCGGACGGCCCGGCACGAAACTCGGTGCGGCGTAATCCCGCACCTCGTCGGTGATCTCCGCGGGTTGCAGGTCGAGCACGAATTCGGTGGCCAGCGCACCGTCCGGCCCCGTCGGCCGGGACTGCTCCCACGGCGCCAGCGCCGCACCTGCGGCGTACCACTCGGCGGGCGGCGGGTCGACCTCCACGATGCTGCGTCCCGTCACGACGAGTTCGTGATGTGGTTGCGTCACATGGAAATACGAGCTGATGTTGCCGTACGCGTCCCGGCTCGTGGAACGGTCGGCAGGTTCGGGGTCGATGTTGAGCCGGTACGACTGGCAGCGCTGCTGACCGCTGTCGCGCGGGGTGAGGAATCCGCGGCCGTACGAGCTGGTGACGACGTCGGAGTAGCGGTACCGCGTGCGATGGGTGATCTGGTACTCGCAGCTCATGGCATCTGCCGCCGTTCGTCGGGGCCCCACAGCGGCTGCATGCCACTCGGGAGGGCCAGGTGCGCGGCCCGGATCAGCTCGGACAACTCCCGCAGATCGGTGTGCATACCGTCGAGCAGCTCGGCGAGTTCAGCGCGCCGCCCGTCGTCGGTGACGTGCTCGAGATCGGCCGGATCCTGGCGTCGCAGGCGGGCGGCGATCTCGTCGATCATCCGTTCCGGGCGGGTCGATCCTGTGGAGGACGGCAGTGCCCGCAGGTCGGCGCGCAGGCGCTCGAACTGGAAGGCCAGCGACCGCGGGTTCTCCTCGTCGAACAGCACCAGGTCGGCGATGGCTGCCACGCTCACCTGTCCCAGCATGCGCCTGCGGTACATCACCGCCGATTCACACACCACGAGCACGGACTCGCTGACGGTCCGTTCGGTCTCGGCGCCGTGGGTGGTGGTGAGGGTGGCCCGCAGCAGCGCGGTCAGGCCGAGACCGCGCTCGATGCGCTTGCCGATGTCCATCATCGTCCAGCCCACGTCACGCACCATGGATTCGGCCGCCACGCCGGACAGCGCCAGCATCCCCGCCAGGGTCTGGCTGGGCGCGGTCGACAGGTACGCCTCCCCCTTTGTTTTCGAATCCGGCGGCGGCAGTGCGGTGCCCTGGCGCTGCCGAGCGCGGTCGGACGGCTGCAGCACCGCGCGTTCGACGGCGGCGAGCACCATCCAGGTGTCGTTCGACATCTGGTCGCGGACGGCGCGCGCGGCCAGGCCCAGCCGTTCGACGGATTGCGCCAGCGAGCCCGGACGGTGCCGGTCGGCGGTGAGTGCCCACAGCGTGGTCGGCGTGATGGCCAGTTGTTCGGCGTAGTCGCCGTCGGCGCCGGTGTCGGTGCCGGTGATCTGGCCCAGTGCGGTCAGTAGTACCGGCACGCAGTCGCTGCCGCCGAGGTCCCGCCGGTAGCGGAATTCGTGGTAGCGCTCACGGGTGACGGTGAGCAGCCGGGCGGTGAACTCGGCACGTTCGGCGTACCGGCCCAGCCAGAACAGGTCGGAGAGCACACGCGGCGAGCTCACCGCGCGGGTCGGGCTCGCCGTCATGGCCGGCAGCTCGACGGCCTGCGTCTGCACCACCGCGGCCCGGTCGGGCGATCGCACCCAGACATCCTTGGCCGCAACGGTTTCCATGCCGTAGGCGGCGTGCCCGCGGGCCAGCACGTAACCCAGCCCACCGATCATCGGCGCGTATCCCCCGCGCTGGGCGACGGTGAACAGCCGCATCCCGACGCTGTCGGCGGACAGTCCGCTGGGCAGCAGATCCACGGGGGCCGTAGAGAACTCGGGCAGTTCCTGGCCCATCCATTGCCACGGGGCGGCGGAGATCCGGGCCGCCAGCGCGGCCCGCTTGGCGCTGGACAGGGCGGGGCCGACGATCGCCGGTCCGCCGGTCACCGGCCTGATCAACAGGGTGGACAGTTTGCTCAACAGGTGCGAACGTTCGGCGTCGATGCCGCCCCAGAAACATCGGGCGCTCGGCAGTTCCGGGGTCTCCCCGGTGAGCAGCTCGGCCAGCTCCGGCAGGAAGCGGGCGATACCCGGGCTTTCCAGGATGCCGCTGCCGAGGGTGTTCACCACCGTCACCGCCCCGCGGCGCAGTACCTCGACGAGACCGACGACGCCGAGCCGGGAATCCGGACGCAGGTCCAAGGGATCGACGTACTCGGCGTCCACCCGGCGCAGTACGACGTCGACCCGTTTGAGGGTGCCGAGCGAGCGCATCCAGAGATTGCCGTCACGCACGACGAGGTCGGCGCTCTCGACCAACGGGAAACCCAACACGCCGGCCAGGTAGGCCTGGTCGAAGGCGGTCTCGGAGTGGCTGCCGGGGCTGAGGACGACGACCACCGGCTCCCGCGCGGCTTCTGGTGCCGCATCGATCAGTGCCAGCCGCAGGGCCTGTGCCCACGGCGACGCCGGGCGCGGCGCCATCTTCTCGTACAGCTCGGGCACCGCGTGCGCGACGACCCGCCGGTCGGCGAGCGCGTACCCGGCGCCCGACGGCGCCTGCGTCCAGTCCGCGTTCACCGCGAAGCCACCGTCGCGGTGGCGGCTGACGTCGCAGCCGTGCAGGAACAGCTGGTGGCGTCCCGGCACCGTGATGCCGCGGGCCGCCCGCACGTAACCGGGATGGGCGTACAACAGCTCCGGCGGCAGCACGCCGGAGGTGATGGCGCGGCGCGCGCCGTACAGGTCGGTGAGCACCGCGTCGAGCAGGCGGGAACGTTGCACCAATCCGGATTCGAGGGTGCGCCAGTCCGCCGCGGACAACACCAGGGGCAGGGCGTCGAGCTGCCAGGTGTCCACCACCGGCGTGCCGTCGATGTCGGTGACGGTCTCGCCGTCCCGGTCGACCTGCACATAGCTGATGCCATCGTTGTCGACGAGTTCCCGGACGACGCCACGCAGCTGGTCCAGGCCGGCCCGACCGCGGTCGCGGACGCAGTCGGTCAGCTCCTGCCAGGCCGGCCGGATCGCGCCCGACTCATCGACCAGCTCGTCGTAACCGACACCGGCCACGTCGCGGACGTCGAACAACGGCTCCTGGGCCCGGTCGGCCCGATATCCGGCCAGTGGGTCGCCAACGGGCGCCGCCTCCTCGGCCAGCTCTGGGGATGTGTGTGTACGGAGAACCATTACCGCAGAACGGTACGCACCCGGCGCAGATCGAGGATGCCCGACGCTCCGCCATCGGTGGATTGACGGGCCCGCTTCTCCCGGAGATCGGCCAGATCGACGGCGCCCGGGGTGAATCCGATGGCCTCGAAACGGCGGCCGCGTCGTGACTCGGCCTCGACGGCGTTGACCGGCGGGGTGTCGTAAGCGCGGCCTCCCGGATGCGAGACGTGGTAGGTACAGCCGCCTTTGGAGAAACCGGTGAACCCATCCACGAGTTCGAACCGCAGCGGCCCGTCGACGGTGATGGTGGGGTGCAGTGCGCTCGGTGGTTGCCAGGCCCGGTACCGGACGCCGCCGACCTGCACGTCGGGCGAGTCGGTGGCCAGCAGCGGGATGGGGTGACCGTTCACCGTGACGAGGTACCGGTTCCGGTCGGCGCCGATGAGCCGGACCTGCAGCCGCTCCACCGAGGAGTCGACGTAGCGGGCGGTGCCGGTGCCGGTGGATTCCTCGCCGAGGGTGTTCCACGGCTCGATGGCGCCGCGCAGCTCCAATTCGGCACCGTCCAGAATGACGCTGCCGATCCGGGGGAAGCGGAACTCGGTGAACGGATCCAGCCAGCTGGTGTCGAACGGGATGCCGTGCGCCCGCAGGTCGGCGGCGACCTCGGCGATGTCTTGTATGACGAAGTGCGGCAACAGGTACCGGCCGTGCAGGTTCTCACCGTGCCGGATCAGCGGGGCTCGCAGCGGTTCATCCCAGAACCACGCGACCAGCGACCGCACCAGTAGCGACTGCACCATGGCCATCTGGAAATGCGGCGGCATCTCGAAGCCGCGCAGTTCCAGCAGGCCGAGCCGGCCGCGGGCACTGTCGGGGCTGTAGAGCTTGTCGATGCAGAACTCGGCGCGGTGCGTGTTTCCGGTGATGTCGGTGAGGAGGTGCCGCAGGGCGCGGTCGACGGCCCACGGAGCTCCCTCGGCCACACGCTCGATCTCGGCGAACGCGATCTCCAGCTCGTACAGCGCCTCGAGGCGTCCTTCGTCGACGCGCGGGGCCTGCGACGTCGTGCCGACGAACCGGCCGGAGAACAGGTACGACAGCGCCGGATGCCGTTGCCAGTACGTCAGCATCGACACCAGCAGGTCGGGCCGGCGCAGCAACGGTGAGTCGGCGGGGGTGACGCCACCGAGGGTGATGTGGTTGCCACCGCCCGTGCCGCCGTGGGTGCCGTCGACGTCGAAGGACTCCGTGCCGAGCCGGGCCTGCCGGGCCGCCTCGTACAGGGTCTCCAGTTGTGCGGCCTGCTCGGCGAAGCCGGCGGTGGGCGCCACGTTGACCTCGATGACACCCGGGTCGGGAGTGACGGTCATCTGCTGGAGCCGGGCGTCCGGCGGCGGTCCGTAGCCCTCGATCACGACGGCGACGCCGAGATTGGCAGTGGCTTTCTCGATCCGGCCGACCAGATCGGCGAAATCGTCGAATGCCGTTGTGGGCGGCAAGAATACGTACAGCAGACCGTCGCGGACCTCGGCGACCAGGGCGGTGGGAGGTGCGCCGTCGGCGCTGACGACGGTCGCGGGCCTGGCGGGGGTGTCGACGCGCGCGGGCGCCAGCGGGTCGGCGTCGGGCACCGATCGCGGCGGCTGCCAGCTGATCGAGTCGAGCGGCAATCGCAGGCCCGCAGGTGAATCGCCGCCGATGAGCACCAATCGCCCGCGGCGCAGTTTCCAGTCGGCGGAGACCCATCCGGTGTCGTCATCACGGCGATGCAGGGGCAACACGTGGGCCGCGGGTTCGGTCACCGCGGCATCGAGCTTGTCCGCCAAGGCTTTCCGCTGGGCGGCTCCGTCGTCCGTCAGGTCGTCGGTGACCGGATCCCCATCCGGCCGCCGGACGGCAGCGGCCAGCCGGGCGAGGGCGTCCTCGTACGCCGGACGCACCTGACTGTCCGGCAGCCCGAGCCCGTCGGCGATCTCGGTGAGCAACCGGCGCGCGGCATCCGGTGAAACCTCATGGGATTCACCGGACCACGGATCGGCCAGCAGCGCCGCATCGGTCCACAGTGGCGTCCCGTCGGTGCGCCACATCAGCCCGATCTGCCAGCGCGGCAACGGCTCCCCCGGATACCACTTGCCCTGGCTGCGCTGTACCAGCCCGTCCGGGGCCCAGGCGGCTTTCAGCTGGGCGGTGAGCGCCGAGGCGAGCACGCGCTTGTGCGGGCCGTCGGCGGCCGTGGTCCATTCCTCGTCGGTCTGGTTGTCGATCGAGACGAAGGTGGGTTCGCCGCCGACGGTCAGCCGCACGTCGCGCTCGGCCATCCGTTCATCGATGACGGCGCCGAGGGCCCGGATCGACTCCCATGCCTGTTCGGTGTACGGCAGGGTGACGCGCGGGTCCTCGTGCACCCGCGTCACCACGTTGACGAAGTCGAGCGTGGATTCGCAGGGCTCGACGGCGCCGGTGATCGGGGCGGCCGATTCCGGGTGCGGCGTCGCCGACAGCGGGATGTGGCCCTCCCCGGCCAGCAGACCCGAGGTCGCGTCGAGGCCGACCCAGCCGGCGCCCGGGATGTACACCTCGGCCCAGGCGTGCAGGTCGGTGAAGTCGGCGGCGGGGCCCGACGGTCCGTCGAGCGCCTCGATGTCGGCGGCCAGTTGCACCAGGTAGCCGGACACGAAGCGGGCGGCGAAGCCCATCTTCCGCAGGATCGCGACCAGCAGCCAGGCGGAGTCCCGGCACGAGCCGATGCCGGTGCGCAGGGTGTGATCCGGTGTCTGGACACCGGGTTCGAGGCGGACGCTGTAGCCGACGTCGGCATTGACCGCCCGGTTCAGCGACACCAGGAAGTCGATGGTGCCGGTGCCGGGCACCACGTCGAAGTTCCGGACCCAGGCCGCCGTCAGATCGTCGGAGTCGTCGACGGGGCGCAGGTAGGGCTTGAGGTCGTCGAGCAGGTTGTCCGGGTAGGCGAACGGGACGGTTTCGGCCCATTCCTCGATGAAGAAGTCGAACGGGTTGATGACCTTGAGGTCGGCGATCAGTCCGACGGTGATGCTCAGCTTGGTGGCGCGGTTCGGAAAGACCAAGCGCCCCACGAAGTTACCGAAGGCGTCCTGTTGCCAGTTGATGAAGTGGTCGGCGGGCTCGACCTGCAGCGAATAGGCCTCGATCGGCGTCCGTGAGTGCGGCGCGGGGCGCAACCGAACCACGTGCGGGTACACCTTGACCAGCCGGTCGAACGTGTAGCTGGTGCGGTGCTCCAGCGCCACCTTGATTGCCATAGCGATCGATCCCACCACAAGAACCGGCAGGTCGCAGGGCGAGAAAACTAGCGGCGCCGGGCCCGGTTGTACCCGGCCAGGACCAGCACCCCCGCCGCCACGATGCCGACCATGTTGACGGCCAGCTGCCCCGCCGACGCCAGGGCCACATCCCAGTCGCGCGTGGTGGCCGCAACCACCGACATCCCGGCCGCGGGGACCGTCGTCACCGAGATGAACACCCCAACCAGCGCAGCCGATTTGGACGTCACCAGCGACAGCATCCCGGCGGCACCGGCCAGCAGCGCCACCACGAACGAGAACGGCCCGACCTGGAAGATGAAGTCGACGTTCTGCAGCTCGTGGATACTGCGCAACGTCACCCAGCCCAGCGCCTCGAAGCCGAGCGTGGCCACCGCTGTGACGAGCATCGCCGCCGGGAATCCGACGAGCAGGGCCAGCGCCGCGCGCTTCGCGAGATAGCCCTTGCGTCGCACCACCGCCACCGCCAGGGCGGCCAGCGGCCCGAATTCGGGGCCCACGACCATCGCGCCGACGACGGTGATCGCCGAATCGGTCAGCACGCCGACCGCGGCCAGCAGACACGCGATGCACAGGAACGCCATGTAGGAGATGCCGAGGCTGCTCTGCTCGCGGGTGCGCAGCACCAGCTCGTCCCAGACCACCGCGTCTTCGCCGTCGCCGTCGATCTCGTCCTCGGCGCGGTAGGCGGCCGTCGACAGCACGGTGTCGAGCACCTCCATCGTGATGGCGCCGTCCTGATCGATGCCGAGCGCCCGCAGCCCGCTGATCAGCCCGTCGGCGGCGTCACGGGCGATGTCGGCGGTGATGACGTCACCGCGCGGATCGATCGCCGCGCCCGGGTGGGCCACCACGTTGGCGATGCCGCCGTGGTGCCGGTAGAGCTCGAGCACCGAATCGGCGAGTTCCGGCGGGGTGATCACGCGTAGATGCAGCACGGCCGAAGATTACCGACCACGGCGGCGCGCCAGCTTCATCCCGAGTTCCTCGGGCGGGACCTCGTGTCCGTCCGCGCACCGGATCTCGACGGTGGCATCGGCGCCGCAGCCCAGGTGCGTCAGCCGCAGGCCGGTGTCGCCCAGGTGTTTGCGGCCCCACTCGAACATGGCCCACACCACCGGCATGAAGTCGGTGCCGGCCTGTGTCAGCACGTATTCGTCGCGGCTGCGCTGACCCGGCTCCTGGTACGGCCGTTTGGTCAGCAGGCCGGCCGCCACCAGTTCGGCGAGCCGCGCCGAGGTGGCCGCCTTGGTGATGCCGACCCGCTTGGCGAAGTCGTCGAAACGCGTTGTGCCGTAGTAGGCCTCACGCATGAGCAGCATGGCGGATTTGGTGCCGACCAACGACATGGTCTTCTCGATGGCGCACTGGCCGACCGCCGACCACTTGTCGCGTTCGGCGAGCACACCCTGTAGCGCTGTCATGCGAATCACTCTACCGCTGGGTTGCTCTTGCCATACTCAGGTGTTAGATCTGGGTATAGGAAGCAGTACTCAGCGTGGAGTTACAGGAGGATTCTCATGTCGGGATACACAGACCGCGATGCCGTGATCGTCGCGGCGGTGCGCACGCCGGTCGGTAAGGGCAAGGCGAACGGCGCGCTGCACGACGTACTTCCCGCCGACCTGCTCACCCACAGCCTGCGGTCCGTGGTGGAACGCACGGGCGTCGACCCGGTTCTGGTGGACGACGTCATCGCCGGCGTGGTCACGCAAGCCGGAGATCAAGCGGCAAATGCGGCCCGGAATGCCTTGCTGGGCGCCGGTTTTCCCGAGAGCGTGCCCGGCACCACGGTCGACCGCCAGTGCGGCAGTTCGCAACAGGCCATCTCGTTCGCCGCGCAGGGTGTGCTGGCCGGGTCGTACGACGCGGTGATCGCCGCGGGCGTCGAGTCGATGTCCCGCGTGCCGATGGGTGCCGCCGTCCTGCCGGGCAGCAATCCGTTCGGCGTGGGCCTGGCCGAGCGGTATCCCGACGGCCTTGTCCCCCAGGGCATCAGCGCCGAACTGATCGCGGCGCGGTGGAACTTCTCCCGCACCCAGCTCGACGAGTTCTCCGCAGCCAGCCACGAGAAGGCCGCCCGCGCCGCCAAGGACGGACTGTTCGACAACGAACTCGTGCCGGTGGCGGGCCTGACCGCCGACGAGATCATCCGGCCGGGCACCTCCGTGGAGACCCTGGCCGGGCTGAAGCCCGCGTTCTACAGCGACGCCTACGCCGCGCGCTTTCCCCAGATCCGTTGGGAGATCACGCCCGGCAACTCGTCACCGCTGTCCGACGGCAGCGCGGCGGTCATGATCACCAGCGGCGCCTTCGCCCGTAGCCATGGGCTCACGCCGCTGGCCCGCATCCACACCATGACCGCGGTCGGCTCGGATCCGCTGTACATGCTGACCGGTGTCATCCCCGCGACCGAGAAGGTGCTGGCCCGCTCCGGCCTGTCACTGTCGGACATCGACCTGTTCGAGGTGAACGAGGCCTTCGCACCCGTCGTGCTGGCCTGGGCGGCCGACACCGGAGCCGACCTGGCGAAGACCAACGTCAACGGCGGCGCCATCGCCATCGGTCACCCCCTGGGCGCCAGCGGTGCCCGCATCATGAGCACGCTGGTCAATGCCCTCGACCAGCGCGGCGGCCGCTACGGCCTGCAGGTGATGTGCGAAGGCGGCGGCATGGCGAACGCCACCATCATCGAGCGGCTGTAGCGCTCAGGCGCGCACGAGCTCGAACAGCGGGATGACGCGCGACGTCTTCGCCTGGTAGTCGGCGAAGACGGGGGCCACGGCCGTGATCAACGGATACGTGGCCTCGCGCTCGTCATCGGGCAGTTCGCGGGCGACGACGTCGTACTCCTCCAGGCCGGCGTCGGTTCCGATCTCGATATGCGCATTCGGGTTGGCGCGGAGGTTGTGCACCCAGTCCGGATGGGTCGGAGCGCCGGCCTTCGAGCCGACGATGAGGATCTTGCCGTCGACCGGCAGGTACGCCAGCGGCGACATGCGCGGCTGACCCGACTTGGCGCCCGTGGTGTGCAACAGCAGCAGATTGCCGCCCTCGAACTGGCCGCCAACCTTGCCGCCGTTGGCGCGGAACTCGTCGACGATGGCGGCGTTGAAGGCATGAAAGGACGCGGCGTCCGTGAATTCGGTCATGCCTGACCCAACCTCGCGAACCGGCCCAAATGTTCCCGTCACGGCGCGATACTTGCCTGATATTGACGGAGGTGCCGATGACGCCAGACGCGGACGCAGTTGTGGTGGGAGCCGGGTTCGCCGGCCTGTATCTGGTACACCGGCTGCGGCAGCAGGGTTTCTCGGTCCGCGTCTTCGAAGCCGCCGACGACGTCGGCGGCACCTGGTACTGGAACCGGTATCCCGGCGCGCGCGTCGACATCCCCAGCCTCGACTACATGTTCAGCTTCGACCCGGACTGGCATCGCGACTGGCAATGGTCGGAGAAGTACGCCACCCAGCCGGAAATCCTGCGGTACCTGAACCACGTCGCCGACAAGTTCGATCTGCGCCGCGACATCACCTTCGGCACCCGGGTCACCAGCGCGCACTGGGTCGACGACGCGTGGCGCGTGCGCACCAGCAACGGTGACGATGTCACCTGCCGTCATCTGGTGATGGCCACCGGCTGCCTGTCGATCCCCAAGGAACCGGACATCAAGGGCATCGAAACCTTCACGGGTGAAACGTTTTACACCAACCGCTGGCCGCACGAACCGGTCGACTTCACCGGCAAGCGCGTCGGGGTGATCGGCACCGGGTCGTCCGGCATCCAGTCGATTCCACTGATCGCCGCGCAGGCCGCGCAGCTGACCGTCTTCCAGCGCACACCGTGTTTCTCCATCCCGGCACACAACGGGCCGGTGTCACCGGAGAAGCAGGCGGCGCTGGCAGACGAACGCGCGTACCGGGCAGCGGCGCGGGCGTCGTTCGGCGGGGTACCGCAGGAGCGCACGCTGATCCCGACGTTCGCGGTGCCCGAGGCCTACCGTCAACAGCGCTACGAACGCGCCTGGCAGATCGGCGAACTGCTCGAAACCCTCAACATGTTCTCCGACCTGATGAGCAACCCGGCCGCCAACGCGTCGTTCGCCGACTTCGTCCGCGACAAGATCCGCGCTGCGGTCCATGACCCGCAGACCGCGGAACTGTTGTGTCCCAATGATTATCCCGTCGGCGCGAAACGACTGTGCCTCGACACCGATTACTACGCCACGTTCAACCAGCCCCACGTGCGCCTCGTCGACCTCCGCACCCAGCCGCTGGTCGGCGTCACCGAACGCGGCGTGCAGACCGTGGGTGAATCCTTCGACTTCGACGCGCTGGTGTTCGCGACAGGGTTCGACGCCATCACCGGTGCGGTGACGGCCGTCGACATCGTCGGGCGCGACGGACTCGCACTGAAAGACAAATGGGCACAAGGGCCGTCGACCTACCTGGGCCTCACCACCACCGGATTTCCGAACCTGTTCCTGATCACGGGACCGGGCAGTCCGTCGGTGCTGTCCAACATGGCGGTATCCATCGAACAGCACGTCGAGCTCGTCGCCGAGACGGTGGCATATCTGCGCGAGCACGGCTTCGACACCATCGAACCGACGCCCACCGCGGAGGCCGGCTGGATGCAGCACGTCGCCGACGCCGGCGCCATCACCATGTTCCCGCAGGCCAATTCGTGGTACGTCGGCGCCAACATCCCCGGTAAGCCCCGGGTGTTCATGCCGTACGCGGCAGGTGTCGACTTCTATGCCGCCGCCTGCGCCGACGTGGTGAGCCAGGACTATCTCGGATTCGAGCTGACGGGGCCGACCGGTGCGCAGTGCCACGACGGCGTGGTCAGGCGGCTGCAACCGGACGTGCAGATGGTGCTGGAGATGGTGGCGGCCATGAATCCGCCTCCGCTGGAATCACTTCCCGTCGAGGTGGCCCGCGCCGCCATGGTCGAGGCCAATGCCGCCCGACCCCCGGGTCCGGACGTCGGCGAGATCGTCGACGGTGTATTCGCGGGCGAACTCGAGTACCGGCTGTACCGGCCGGCGACGCCGCGGCCGCACCCGGTGATCGTCTACTTCCACGGTGGCGGCTGGGTGCTGGGCGACGCGACGTCGGACGATCCGCTGTGCCGCGACCTGTGTGTGCGGGCCGACGCGTTGGTCTTCTCGATGAATTACCGGCACGCGCCGGAACATCCGTTCCCCGCGGCCATCGACGACGGCATCGCCGCGCTGCGGTGGGTGGCCGACAACGCCGCGGCACTGGGCGGGCTCCCCGACCAACTTGCGGTCGCCGGTTGGAGCGCGGGCGGGAACATCGCCGCGGCCGTGTGCCAGTGGGCCCGCGACCACGGCGGCCCGCACATCTGCGGGCAGCTCCTGCTGACCCCGGTTACCGACGCGCAGCCGTACCCGTCGTATCAGGAGAACGCCGACGGCTACGGACTGACCACGCCGCTCATGCAGTGGTTCACCGAGTTGTACGACGGCCCCGCCGACGACCCGCGGCGGTCACCGTTGCGTGGCAACCTCGCGGGTCTACCCCCGGCGATGGTGGTGACCTGCGAGTTCGACCCACTGCGCGACGAGGGCAACGCCTACGCCGCCGCACTGGCCGCGGCCGGCGTGCCCACCGAGCACGTTCAGGCCCGCGGCCACACGCACCTGTCGATCACGATGGTCGACCTCGTCGTGTCCGGGGCGCCGATCCGGGCGCAGATGGCCGAAGCCTTACGCGCTTTTCTCAGGCTTGAAGTCGATCCCTGACTCCTTGCGCTGCTGCGCCGTGATCGGTGCCGGGGCGTCGGTCAGCGGGTCGACGCCGCCGCCCGACTTCGGGAACGCGATGACGTCGCGAATGGAGTCCACCCCGGCCAGCAGCGCGGTGATGCGGTCCCAGCCGAAGGCCAGGCCGCCGTGGGGCGGCGCGCCAAAGGTGAAGGCGTCCAACAGGAATCCGAACTTGTCCTGTGCCTCGGCCTCGTCGATGCCCATCATCGCGAACACCCGCTCCTGGACATCGCGGCGGTGGATACGGATCGAGCCGCCGCCGATCTCGTTGCCGTTGCAGACGATGTCGTAGGCATCGGCCATCGCGGCACCCGGGTCGGTGTCGAACGTCGCGATGGAGTCCGGCTGCGGCGCGGTGAACGCGTGGTGCACCGCGGTCCAGGCGCCCGAACCGACAGCGACGTCGCCCGATGCGGTGGCCGCGTCCGCGGATTCGAACAGCGGCCAGTCGACCACCCACGTGAACGCCCAGGCGTTCGGATCGATCAGGTCGAGGCGCTTGGCGATCTCGATGCGCGTCGCACCCAGCAGGGCACGGGCGCCCTTGGCCGGACCGGCCGCGAAGAAGATGCAGTCCCCCACCTTCGCGCCGACGTGCGCGGCCAGACCGGCCCGTTCGTCGTCGGTGAGGTTCTTGGCCACCGGGCCGCCCAGCTCGCCGTCCTCGCCGACGAGCACGTAGGCCAGCCCCTTGTGACCGCGCTGCTTGGCGAACTCCTGCCAGCCGTCCAGCGTGCGGCGCGGCTGAGACGCCCCGCCCGGCATGACGACCGCGCCCACGTACGGCGCCTGGAACACCCGGAACGGGGTGTTCTTGAAGTAGTCGGTGCACTCGACGAGCTCGACGGCGAAGCGCAGGTCCGGTTTGTCCGAACCGAAGCGGCGCATGGCCTCCTCGTAGCTGATGCGCGGCAGCGGCAGCGTCAGCTCGACGCCGATGAGCTGCCACAGCGCGGCCAGCACCTCTTCGGCGACGCCCATGACGTCGTCGGCGTTGACGAAGCTCATCTCGAGGTCCAGCTGGGTGAACTCGGGCTGGCGGTCGGCGCGGAAATCCTCGTCGCGGTAGCAGCGCGCGATCTGGTAGTAGCGCTCCATGCCCGCCACCATGAGCAGCTGCTTGAACAGCTGCGGGCTCTGCGGCAGCGCGTAGAACGAGCCGGGCTGCAGGCGCGCGGGAATCACGAAGTCGCGGGCACCTTCGGGGGTCGACCGGGTCATGGTCGGCGTCTCGACCTCGACGAAGTCGTGCTTGTCGAGCACGGCGCGCGCGGCGGCGTTGACCTTGGAGCGCAACCGGAGCGCGTTGCCCGGGCCTTCCCGGCGCAGGTCCAGGTAGCGGTACTTCAGGCGCGCTTCCTCGCCCGGGGTCTCGTCGAGCTGGAACGGCAGCGGCGCGCTCTCGGACAGCACCTCGAGCGTCGTCGCGTTGACCTCGATATCGCCCGTGGCGATGTCCTTGTTGGCGTTGCCCTCCGGCCGCACCTCGACGGTGCCGGTGACCAGGACGCAGAACTCGGCGCGCAGCCGGTGGGCCTGCTCCAGCACGGCGGCGTCGCGGAACACCACCTGGGAGACTCCGGAGGCGTCACGCAGATCGATGAAGATGACGCCGCCGTGGTCGCGCCGACGCGCCACCCATCCGGCGAGGGTCACCGTCTGACCGGCATCGGTGGACCGCAACGAACCGGCGGCGTGGCTGCGCAACACGAATATCTCCTCTGACGTCTGAATCGACCGCTAAGTCTAAGGGGCGCCTCGACCGGTATTTTGGCGACAGTGAGCTTTGCCCTCGTGGGACCCGGTGCCATCGGATCAACGATCGCCGCGCTGCTGTACGCCGCGGGTCATGAAGTCCTGCTGTGTGGACGGACGCCGCGCGAGGCCATCGAGGTGCGGATGGACGGCAGCGCGCCCATCGTCGTACCCGGCCCGGTGCACACCGATCCCGACGCTGTCGCCGGTCCGGTCGGCGTCGTGCTGCTGGCGGTCAAGGACACCCAGTACGCCGCCTCCGCGCCGTGGCTGGCCCGGTTGTGCGGACCGGACACCGTGGTCTGCGCACTGCAGAACGGTGTCGAACAGGCCGACCGGCTACGGCCCTACTGCCCCGAATCCGCCGTCGTACCTGCGGCGATCTGGATTGCCGCGGAGACCCGGCCAGAGGGCTGGGTGCAGGTGCTGAGCGCCCCGCGGCTGGTTCTGCCCGACGACGCGGCAGCGGGCCGCCTGGCGGCGGACCTGGAAGACAGCGGGATCGCCGTCGAGCTCAACCCGGATTTCCTCAGCGCGGCGTGGCGCAAACTGTTGGTCAACGCCGTGGTCGGGTTCATGGTGCTGTCCGGCCGGCGCTCGGGGATGTTCCGGCGCGACGACGTCGCGGCGGTGGCCCGCAGGTACCTGAGCGAGTGCCTCGCGGTCGCCCGGGCCGAGGGCGCGACGCTGCCCGACGGTGTCGTCGACGAGATCGCCGACATGCTCGCGCAGGCACCGACGGACATGGCGACCTCGATGCTGATCGACCGGGAAGCGCACCGTCCGTTGGAGTGGGACATCCGCAACGGCGTCATCCAGCGCAAAGGTGCCACGCACGGCATCCCCACGCCGATCAGTGACGTGCTGGTGCCACTGCTCGCCGCGGCCAGTGACGGACCGGGTTAGCGGCGGCCGAAGACGAGCTCGACCAACTGGTCGCGGCTGTTGACGCCGACGCGCTGACACGCCCGGAAGATGTGGCCCTCCACGGAGCGACGGGACATCCCGAGCCGCTCCGCGATGGCGGTGTTGCTCAGCCCCTTGGCCGCCAACCCGACGATCTCGCGTTGCCGGGCGGTGATGGCCAACGGAGTCGCCGCGGCCCGCAGCGCCGGGGTGTCGGCGCCGCCGCATTCGGCCGCCAGCCGCGCCGCGGTGCTGGCCGCGCCGAGGCCCGATCCGCGCAGCCCCGCCTGTTGGTAGACGGCCGCGGCCTGCGCGGCCGCATCGGCGGCCGCCACCCGGTCGCCGAAGTATTCGTAGTGCTTGGCCGCCGCCACCAGGCCGTCGCCGTCGGCCGCGGCCAGCGCGACGGCGTGCGCGGCGGCGGCCACCGCCCGCGGCCCGCGTACCGTCAGCGCGAGCTCGGCGAGCCTGGCCGCGGTGGTGCGGTCGCCGAACTGCGTCGCGGTCTGCAGCAGCATGACCTCCCAGCCCAGCCGGCCGAGCTGACGCTCCCGCGCCGCAGCCGCCCGGGCTATCGAAATCGCTTCGGACACAGCGCCTTCGGCCGCACAGACCCACGCATGGGCCAGCGTGCGATCAGGATCGCGGGCGCAGGCGTCCGGGTCGGCCTGCCACCACGGTGTCGCGACGAACTCGCGGCGCGCATCCTCGGCGCGGCCCGCCATGGCGTCGGCAGTGACGAGCCACAACCGAGCCAGCATCTTGCGCATGCTGCCGCTGTCCCGGGCACTGAAATCGGCGAGCGATTCCAGGCACAACCGGTGTGCGTCGACCAAGGCGCCCCGGCTGACGGCCGACAGGCCCGCCACGAAGGCGTGCCACGATTCGGCGACCTGCCACGAGCCCTCGATCGGGACGTCGACGGTGTCGCGGCGGATGCGTGCGATGGTGACATCGGCCTGGTCGAGGGTCCCGGCCAGCCGATGCATGTGCAGGTGCAGAAACGCCAGCGGCAGGCGCAGGTGCGACACCTCGGCACTGGTGTCGGCCAGCCGGTAGCCGGCCTCCGCGACCGTCTCGACCTCGTCGATGCGGCCCAGCTCCCCCAGGCTGCTCACCAGCGCCCACGTCGAGAGCATCTGCGCGACGGGTTCGGCAGCCGGGTCGTCGACAACCCGCCGCGCCTGCTCGATGGCGGCCGTGGACCGGCCGCGCGCCACGTCGATCGACGCGCGCAACGCCAGGGCCGTCGCGGCGACCGCGGCGTCGCCTGCCGGTATCTCGCTGTCCAGTTCGGCCTCGGCGCGGGCCGTGTGACCGAGGATCACGGCGAAGTTCAGGGCGCGCAGCAGGGCGACCTGCACCCGCAGCGGGCCGGAGGTGTCGGCGGCGAGGCGGGCGAAGATGACCTCGGCCTCCTCGCCACGCTCCTGCCAGATCAAGGCCAGCGACAGGGCGATGTCGGCTTCCAGGCCGCCACCCGCCGCCACCGCCCGCTCGGCCAGTGACTCCGCGAGCCGCATGTCCGTCAGTTGGATCGCCGCCGACGTCGCCGCGTTCAGGATCGCCGGGTCGGGGGCCAGGTCGGAGTTCAGTGTCAGCACCGCGCGGCGGACCAGATCACGCGGATCGGTGGCGGGGCGCGCGATCAGCGCGGCGGCGATCTGCCCGTGCAGGCGGCGCATCCGCAGCGAGTCGGTGCGGCGCACCTCGCCGAGCATCGGATGGGCCAGCCGCACCGACGCGGGCGTCGCGCTGCCGTCGATGCGGATCAGCCCGAGCGCTTCCGTCTCGGCGATGGCATCGGAATCCGTCACCGCCGCAAGGGTTTCGATGTCGAGTGGTTCCGTGACGGCGAGGGCGTCCAGCACATTGCGTGCGGCCGCCGGAATCTGGCCGATCCGGGTGGTGAGCAGTTCGGCGAGCGTGGGTGTCAGTCGTGGCTGCCCCTGCCACATCCACACCCCGGATTGCTGCGTCAGCCGGCCGGCGCTGACCTCGGTGTCCAACAGGTGGCGCAGATACAGGACGTTGCCCTGCGTGTACTGCCACAGCTGTTGCACACACCGTGAATGCACCGGCCCACCCAGGATGCGCTCGACCAGCTTCGCGATGGCTGCCGAGGAAAGTGGTTGCAGTTCAATGCGTTCCAGTATGTCGTCTTTCCAGATCGCGGTGATGGCGTCCGGAGCCGGTTCGCCCGATCGCAGAGTCAGCACGACGGTGGCCAGCTTCCGTGCGACGAGTTGATGCACGGCAAAGGCCGACAGATCGTCGAGCAGGTGCGCGTCATCGACACCGACGACCACCGCGCCCGTCGGCGCGGCGCCGATCACGCCGTCGATCACCTCCCGCACGCGGCGCAACGGATCGGGGCCGAAGTCGCTGGCGATGTCGGCGAACGCGCCCAACGGGATGCTGCGGGCCGACGCCGTGCCGGCGATCCATCGCGAGCGCCCCGGCGGCCGGCAGGCGGTGACGACTTCACGCGCGAGGCGCGTCTTGCCGACACCGGCAGCGCCCGACAAGACGATGCCGCGAGCCCGGTCCGGGCGACGGATAGCCGCCTCGATCGCCCGCAGTTCCTCGGCTCGTCCATGCAGGGGCCACTCGTGGATCACTATGGATCACCTCCGGCGCGTCCCAGCCCCAGCAAACTCACACCATTTGCACCAGATGCTGCCAGGTTCGCCGGGGGCAAACAATAGCTGCGCTACATGATTGGGGTAGGGCCTTACCTCAGTCCCGGGCGGTCGGCCGCCTTACCGTCCAATCACCGGCGCGATAGCCGGCGCTGGGCGGAGGCGGAAGGGGCGGATCATGGTTCATGCCAATCACATCGGGCGAATCGGGGCGCTGGCGGTGGCATTGGGCGTCGGACTGGCCGTCGCACCCGGCGTGGCCTCGGCCAAGCCGGCTCCGTCTTCGCCGACCTCGGATGGGCCGGGCACCACCTCTCCAGGCCAGAACATGGCCGTGGCGACCAACGGCGTAACGCGGGTGCAGAAGGGCGACGCCACCGCGACCTCCGACGGCAAGGGCTCGGTGGCCATCGCCCGCGGATCCGACGCGACGGCGATCTCCTCGGGCGGCCAGGGCTCACTGGCCATCGCCCGCGGCGACGGCGCCACCGCCATCATCAACACGCGCGCATGCGAAACCTGCCTGGCCGGCTCGGGCAACAAGGTCACTGCCAGCGGCACCGGAGCCACGGCCACCGCAAGCGGATCGGGGAACCGAGTCCTTGCCTCCGGCGCCGGCAGTACGGCCACCGTCACCGGAGTCGACAACACGGTCACGGCCTCCGGTTCCGGCAGCGAGGCCACCGTCAGCGGGTCCGACAACACCGTGCGCGCCTCCGGTATCGACAGCGAGGCGACCGTCACCGGCTCCCGCAACACCGTCGATGCCACGGGCCTGGACAGCACCGTCTCGTTGATCGGATCCGACAACACCGTGGCCGCGACCGGGGCCCGCAATGTCGTCGTCGTGCGGGGCTCGGACAACGACGTCACCAGCAGCGGCAGTACGAACACCGACACCGTCACCGTGCGAGTCACCGGCGACCACAACGACGTATCCACCGACGGCGTCGACAGTGGCGCCTCGGTCAGCGGCAACAGCAACGATGTGGCGACGGTTGGCCCCCACAGCTCTGCCTACGTGGTCGGCGACAGCAACACGGCAAGCGCCATCGGCGACCACACCACCGCCTGGATCGAGGGAGACCACAGCACGGCCGACGCCCTCGGCGACTTCAGCAGTGCGCAGGTCTACGGCGACGGCAGCTCCGCCAAGGCCGGCTTGACATCGACAGATTCCGGAAACAGCGTGCAGGTGAACGGGAACAACAGCGCGGCAGAGGCCGGAAACGGTTCGTACAACGATGTCGACGTGAACGGGAACGACAGCACCGCCGCGGCGTTCGGCACGTCCAACACGGTGAGTGCCGAAGGTCCGGACAGCCACGCCGTCGCCATCGGCTTTGGCAAAACCGTCGAGTCCGGACCTGGCGAAACCGTCGTCAATCCCTAGCTCAGCAGCCGGCGCACCTCGTCGTCGCCGACCTGGCCGAAATCGCGGTACGACTCCCCCACCGCCGCAAAGGGCGTCGGCATATCGGCACACACCACGTCGTCCGCGACTCCCATGAGCTGACGGCACGCCGCTTCCGTACCGACGGGCACCGCGACCACCAGGGTCCGCGGCCCGCTCTCCCGCACCACTTCGGCGGCGACGCGCATGCTGGCGCCGGTGGCCATGCCGTCGTCGGCGAGGATCACGGTGCGCCCCTTGACGTTCGGCGGTGGCCGCCCCTGGCGGTAATCGGTTTCCCGCCGCTGCAGCTCGCGCCCCTCGGCTTCCGCCACCTCGGACAGCGTCTGCTGTGAAATCTGCAGCGGCCCAACCACATCCTCATTGACGACGACGTGACCGCCGCCGCCGATCGCGCCCATCGCGTACTCCTCGTGGCCGGGGACGCCCAGCTTGCGGATGATGAGCGCGTCGAGCGGCGCGTCGAGAGCACGGGCGATTTCGTGGGCGACAGGAACACCGCCGCGGGCCAGACCGAGCACGACGACATCCCGCCTGCCGCGGTACGCCGTCAGCAGACCGGCCAATACGCGCCCCGCTTCTGAACGATCACGAAAGACGCGCCTCGATGCATGGTTTCGCGTAGCTCCGATCCTATTCCCATCAGCACTTTTCAGTGGTAATCCGTAATTGACAGGGCAGATGAAAACCGTTTCGAGGAGGCAGAAGTGAAGGTCACCGGAACAGCTGTTGCGGTTCTCTCGGTCGTCGGCATCGCCACCGCGCCGATCGCGTCGGCCGGTTACCCGCTGGTCGGCAAGCTGGGCAGCGCCATGACGATGACGGACAGCGTCGGTCAGGTCCAGCTGAGTTGGCAGGTCTCGGACCTCAAGCCGAGCTCCGATGTCATGCCGGGCTACCGGGTCGCCGGAAAGCTGTGGGAGGCCACGGCCACCGTCCGCGCCCTGAGCGGCCCGGTGACCCCGGCCATCTCGCAGTTCAACGCTGTTGCACCGAACCAGGCGGCGTACCGGGTGCTGTGGATGGTCGCCAGCCCGGTCAACATCAGTGGTGCCACCATTCCGCAGGGCGGGCAGTCGACCGGAAAGATCCACTTCGACGTCACCGGCCCGGCCCCCACGACGGTGACGATGAACAACGGCATGGAAGACCTGATGGTCTGGACTCCGTGAACCAGTAGACACCCTGTTCTATGGTGTCTACTCATGAAGACCTACCAGTGCGAGCGCGTCGGCGTCGACTTCATCGACAGCGCACCGTTCCGCTTCGTCAGCAAGGTCGATCTGGCGGTCAAGCCGGAGCAGTTGTTCGAGGTCTTCTCGGATGCGACGTCCTGGCCGCGCTGGGCGACGCTGATCACCAACGTCGAGTGGACCAGCCCGAAACCGTACGGCGTAGGCACCACGCGCACGGTGACCATGCGCGGCCACATCGTCGGCGGCGAGGAGTTCATCGCCTGGGAACCGTTCTCCTACATGGCGTTCCGGTTCAACACCAGCACCTCGAACATGCTGTCGGCGTTCGCCGAGGGTTACACCGTCGAGGAAACCGCCGATGGCTGTCACCTGACGTGGGTCATGGCGATGAAGCCCAAGGGTCTCGCCGGTGAGCTGGGCATGCGCGCCGGCCGGCCCATGATGGCGTGGCTGTTCCAGCGGTTCCTGCACAACCTGCGCCGCTACACCGACGAGCGCTACGGGGACGCGAGCTAGGGCGCGTAGAGCCCTTCCCACACTTCGCGGCGCGCCTGGTCCGGGTCATCGATGGTCTCGTCGCGCATCGAGCCGATGACCCGCGTGGCCCGACGGTCGGTGTCGTAGGTCGGCCAATTGGCCAGCGCCGCCGTCGCGAAATCCAGCCAGGTGCGCTGCATGCGCCGGCCGACCGACGGCTGCACCTGACGCCCGAGCGGATGCAGCATCCGGCCGAGGTACGAGCCGTAGCTGTGCTGGATGTGCACGATCTCGCTGCCGTGCGTCGCGCCGAGCCCCAGCACTTTCAGCGTCCAGGTGGTGTGGTCGAACCGGTAGACGTGCGTCGGCGCGTGCCCGCTGTAGGCGTCCGCGAAGGCCCATGTCGGGGCGCCGAACATGACGTCGGAGCCGATCGCGATGAGCGCCCGGCGCCGCGGATAGCTCGGATAGGCCTGCAGCACAGCATCTTTGGCGTCCGGGGCGACACGTGCGAAATAGTCGTCGACCATCGGCACGGTGGTGGGCAGCATGGGTGGCCGGCCCCAGGCGAACATCGATGCCTCGCGGCTGTTGGTGCCGACAATCAGCGGAATCTTGGTGACAGCCCCGGCCCGGGCGGCAAGCACCGGATGCTCGGGCAGCAGGTCGACGCCGCAGGTCAGTCCGTAGGCCAGCTTGGGGCTGTTGGCCGCACTCTCCCCCTGCAGCTGGCCGGCGGCGCGGCGCAGCTGACGCTGCGGCAGCGCGACGATCTCGTCGACGGGGACGTCCAACCGGCGGACGAACTCGTGCGCCTGGCGGGCCCGGGTCTCACGGTCGGCGATGAGCGGTAGCGCCGGGCTCTGCGCGATGGCCCGGCCGAACAGACCGTCGGCCGCGGGGCTGGCCAGCAGCGCCAGCACCGACGTCGCCCCCGCGGATTCGCCGAAGACGGTGACCTGGTCGGGGTCGCCGCCGAACGCGGCGATGTTGTCGCGCACCCATCGCAGTGCCGCGATCTGGTCCCGCAGACACAGGTTGTCGTCGAACCCGGGACCCAGATCGCCGAGTTCGAAGCCGCCGAACACGCCGAGCCGATACGTGACGTTGACGACCACTACATTGCCGTTGGCCGCCAGCCGGGACCCGTTGTACAGCTGCAACTGGCCGGCCCCGAACACGAACGCGCCGCCGGGAATCCACACCATCACCGGCAGCGCAGCCGTCACGTCGGGTGACCAGACGGTGACCGTCAGGCAGGCCTCGTCACGCATCTTGGGGTCGTCGCGGCCGCCGCCGACGAACGACTTGCCCTGCGGCGGGATGGGTCCGTGATCGATGGCGTCACGCACGCCGGACCACGGGATCAGCGGTTGCGGAGCGCGGAAACGCAACGGCCCGACGGGCTGCTCGGCGTAGCCGACGCCCCGCCAGACGTACACACCGCCTTCCGTGGTGCCCCTGAGGGCGCCCGCGACGGTGTGAACGATGGTCGAACGGTCGATGGTTTCGGGCTGGACGGCCACGTCATGAATCCTAGTGTGGAAAGCTGACATCCAGTCGTATTCGAGGCCCGGACGGAGCGGTGATGTCCTTCAACGAAGGTATGCAGATCGACACGAGCAACACGTCGACCAGCGGGGGCGGTGGCTTCGGCGGCCGGGGTCTGGCGATCGGCGGCGGCATGGGCGGCTTGGTGATCGTGGTCGTCGCCATGTTCCTCGGCGTGGATCCCAGTTCGATCCTCGGCCACCAGAGCCAGGCGCCGCAGTCCAGCCAGGGATCTAGCGCCTACGACCTGAGCAAGTGCAAGACCGGCGCGGACGCCAACAAGTACCTGGAGTGCCGCATCGTGGCCACCGGCAACTCGGTGGACGGCGTGTGGTCGCAGCTGCTGAAGGGCTACACGCCGCCAAAGATCCGGCTGTTCCGGGGGCAGGTCAACACCGCATGCGGCCCGGCCGACACCTCTGTGGGCCCCTTCTACTGCCCCGGCGACAAGGTCGCCTACTTCGACACCAGCTTCTTCCAGACCCTGGTCGACGAATTCGGTTCCAGCGGTGGACCCTTGGCACAGGAATACGTGGTGGCTCACGAGTTCGGCCACCATGTGCAGAACCTGCTCGGCGACATCGGCAAGGCCCAGCGCGGGCCGAAGGGCGCCGAGGGCAACAGCGTGCGCACCGAGCTGCAGGCCGACTGCTACGCCGGCGTGTGGGCGCACTACGCGTCGACGGTCAAGCAGAAGAGCACCGGCGTTCCGTTCCTGCAGCCGTTGAGCGACAAGGACATTGCCGACGCGCTGTCGGCGGCCTCGTCGGTCGGTGACGATCACATCCAGAAGCAGGCCACCGGACGCGTCAACCCGGAGTCCTGGACGCACGGGTCGTCCGCCGAACGGCAGAAGTGGTTCACCACCGGTTACCAGACCGGTGACCCCAAGCAGTGCGACACGTACAACGCGCAGGATCTGGGCTAGTCACGCAGCACGCGGGGCCGCGATCCCTTGTCGATGATCGCGAGATGGACCCTGCGGGTGAGGACCTGTAGTCCGGTCGGCATTGGCGGCGCCGTGGAGGTGTAGACCGCTCCCGATGGGGTGGTCAGCGCGATGGTGTGCCGCCCGAACCGGTCGTAGGTCGCCGCGGCCTGCCAGCCAGGTTCCTCTTTGACGTAATTGCAGTGCTCACACAAACCATCGCCGTTATGCGCGCTGGTGGGCCCGTGGTGCGCGTGCGGCCGGACGTGGTCGGTGTGCCGAATCCGGGCGTTGCAATACGGCGTCCGGCACAGCTGATCGCGCAACCCGATGAACGTCGCCAGGCCCTTCGGGAATGTTCGGGAGGTGGATTCCATCGCCACCAGCTTGTTCGTGCCCGGCTGGGCATACAGGCGCCGCAACGCCGCCGTGCCCTCGGCCGCCGCGGCCAGCACCATGTCGCGAGCCAGCGCCGCCGGAATGGGCCCGTACCCGTCCAACTGCGCCGGCTGCTCACCCCCGGTCAGCAGCGTCTCATCCGAAAGCACCAGATTCACCGCCACCGGCACCGGCGACCGCACCGGATCGCGCCCCGTGACCCGCTCCACCACCACATCAGCCATCACCTGCCCACGGCTACGCTCCGAGCCCGCCGCCACCACCGACGCCGCCTCGCGGACGAGCGTCTGGCGCACCAACTGCCCCTGAGCCGCGGGCAGCAGCACCGTCATCGACATCATCCCGTCACCGGCCACGCGGAACCGCACATGCCGAGAGGCCCGTGCCCGCGTCATCTTCTCCAGCACGGTCTGCTGATCCAGCTCATAGGCGATCCGTGCGGCCTCCGCCGACACCTCGGCGTTGCCCAAACCAACCAACGGGGCCGGGTCGCCGCACAGCTCGACATCCAGCAGCCGGCGATCCAACACCGACAGGCACGCCGCCTCTTTGGTGATCAACTCAGCCCGATGCTCCGACAGCACCCCCGATTCCAACGCCGCCAGCGTGCACGGCATGTCCGCGGTCAGAATGCGGGCCATCACCATCAACCGCTCACCCCGATGCGGCGACTCCCGCCGCGCCAGCCCCACCTCCGAGCCCAACGCCGCCCGCGACACCCGCGGCCCACCCGCCGCGGCAGCCGCCACCCGCCTCGCCTCAAGTGCGGCCGCCAGCCGCGCCTGCTCCGCCGCCGCGGCCGACTTCACCCGCTCGAGCTCAGTCATACGACGCGACAACGCCGCCTCATCGGCGTCAGGGTCCACCACCAGCCTTTCGCTCATACGTTCGAATCTACACCCCGCCCCCGACAAGTCCCACCGCCAAGATCGGTTTCCCGAATCGTTGACCACTTTGAACAAATTTCGTTAATGTGTGCAAATGCCCGCCAAGCCGCCGACGCCGCGCACCATCTCGCCGGCACTACTCGAAGCCACCGCGGAGACCCTCCACCGTTTGGGCCCAAGGCAATTCAGCCTCACGGCCGTCGCCGAAACCGCCGGCGTCTCGCGAGGCACGCTGTACAACGCGCTCGGCGGCCGCGACCACGCCATCAGCGTCGCGTTGGATCACCTGGCGTCCAAGTTCGTCGACGGCATGGCCGCCGAGATCGACAAGCAGTCCACGCTGGCCGACCAGGTCGCCGCTGCCGCGGTCCTGATCTGCGCGCACCGGCAGAGCTCGCCCTCTGCGCCGCAGAAGGGCATCAACGAGGGCATCGTCGTCCTGCTGTTGCGCAACATCGGCGAGGACCTCATGAAGCGCGCCGTCGAGCTCTGGAAGCCACGCGTCAAAGCCGCGCAGCGCGATGGCGAGATCGGCGCGGGCGTCGACCCGGCCCGCGCCGGCGAATGGATCGTCCGGGTGCTGCTGAGCTTCGAACTGCTCCCACCCATCGGGGTCAACCTCGACAACCCCCGCGCCATCCGGCGCTTCGTCACCGACCACATCATCAATGGACTCAACGGAGAGGCACCATGACCACACCCGACCACGAAGTGGTCATCATCGGCGCTGGGCCCGGCGGTATCGCCTCCGCGCACCTTTTGCAGCAGAAAGGGATTCACGACTTCGTCATCGTCGACCGGGGCGACGACTTCGGTGGCACCTGGCGCGACAATCACTATCCAGGGCTCGCCGTCGACATCCCGTCACCGTGGTACCAGCTGTCCTTCGCGCCGAACCCCGACTGGAGCCGGTTCTTCGCGCCGGGTCCGGAAATCTACGCCTACCTGCGTGACACCGCCGACAAGCTCGGCCTGCGACCTCACCTGCGGGCGAACTCGGAGGTGCTGCGCCAGCAGTGGGACGACGACGCCGGCATGTGGCGGCTGTCCATCCGCAACCAGCCGGAGTTGACGGCGCGGTTCCTGATCAGCTCTGTCGGCGGTTACGTCAACGCCAAGAACGTCGTCGACATCGACGGCATCGAGGATTTCGAGGGCACCATCCTGCGCCCGAACGCCTGGGACGACGACTACGACGTGCGCGGCAAACGCGTCGCGGTGATCGGCACCGGATCCAGCGGCGTGCAGATCACCGCAGCGTTGTCCGGCGTCGCCGCGAATCTCGATGTCTACCAACGCACTCCGGCGTGGGTACTGCCCAAGATCGACTTCGACATCCCGCCGTGGCTGCGACGCCTGTTCAGAGTGCCTGGCTTCGTCAGCGCGATCAACACCTTCGGCCGGCTGCTGATGGACGTCACGATGGTCGTGCCGATCGTCCACGTTTTCTCCCGGCTGCCCCGCACGGTGCTGACCAAGCTCATGCCCCTGTACGACGGCAACAGCCGCAATCTGTACCGGTTGCTGCTGCGGGCGACCGTGCAGGACCCGGCAACCCGCAAGGCACTGCTCCCCCGGTACGGCATCATGGCCAAACGCCCGGTGATCTCCAGCTCGTTCCTGCCGGCGCTCAACCATCCGGATACTCACCTGATCACCACGCCCATCGAGCGGATCACCCGCGACGGTGTCCGCACGGTCGACGGCGTGGACCACCCGACCGACCTTCTGGTCACCGCCACGGGCTACGAACTGTGGACCGACCCGGAGACGTACCGCCCCGGAACCATCCTGGGCGCAGGCGGTTTCGACCTCGCCGAGTACTACCGAGCCCACGGACTGCACGCCTATGCCGGCACTGCGCACCCGCGGCTGCCCAACCGCTGGGAGATCGTCGGCCCGCTCGGCTTCGTCGGCTTCGCCTGGATGGACTGGGTCGAAACCGTTGCCGCCCACGCCGTTCGGATGATCGACGCGGCCCGCGGCCGGGCCGAGGCGCCTGTCGTCGCGGTGAGCAATGACGCGTTCCACAGGTGGAACGCCCTGATGGACCGGCGTGGGCGCACCGCGCACACGTACTACACCCGTGCGACCGAACTGAACACCTACTTCGTCAACTCGCAGCACGAAACCCCCTACTACCGACCGCAAACCATCACCGGCTCAAGGATTTTCGCGCGGCGATCACCGCTGACGGACTACGAGTTCAGCGACGTCCGGACCGCCACGAGGAGTGAGGAGCTCAGCGCATGACCGAACAACCGTTGGCCGGCAAGGTTGCTTTCGTCACCGGAGCGGCGCGCGGACAGGGGCGTTCACACTGTGTCCGGCTGGCGCGCGCCGGCGCCGACATAGTCGCCATCGACGCCTGCGCGCCCGTGGCGGAGGCCAACGGCTACGAGCCCGCGACTCCCGCGGACCTGGCCGAGACGGTGAACCTCGTCGAAGGTGAAGGCCGCAAGATCTACGCCAAGCAGGTCGACGTCCGGGACGCCGAAGGCCAGCAGCGCGTGGTCGCCGAGACCATCGAGCAGTTCGGCCGGCTGGACATCGTGGTGGCCAATGCGGGTGTGCTGAACTGGGGGCGACTCTGGGAGATTTCCGCACAGCAGTGGCAGGACACCCTGGACATCAACCTGACCGGCGTGTGGAACACCATCCGGGCCGTGGTGCCGGCGATGATCGCGGCCGGCAACGGTGGGTCGATCATCGCCACCAGTTCGGCGGCCGGCATCAAGGCGGTGCCCGGTTGCGGGCACTACTGCGCCAGCAAGTTCGGCGTCGTGGGCATGATCAACGCGCTGGCCGTCGAACTGGGTGAGTACGGCATCCGCGTGAATTCGGTACACCCGTACGGCACCGACACCCCGATGGGCAACGACGTGTCGATGTACCAGGTCCTGCAGGACCATCCGCAGTACATCCACAGCTTCTCCCCCGGCGCGCTGCCGACGGATTCACTCATCAAGCCGGACCAGATCTCAGACATCGTGGTGTGGCTGGCGAGCGACGCGTCGTCGTTGGTGACGGCGGCGCAAATCCCGGCAGACAAGGGTTATCTCAAGATCTGACCGGGTAACCTCAGTCGCCATGGCGAAGTCGAACGCCGAGGTGGCAAACAACAGTCTCGACGCGCAGGCGCGCGCGACTCAGTTCATGCGCTCGGCCCTCGACATCCTCGGCGAGACCGGCCGCACGGAGTTCACGGTGCTGCAGGTCGTGGAGCGTTCGAAGACGTCGTTGCGCGCCTTCTATCAGCACTTCGCCACCAAGGACGAGCTGGTGCTGGCGCTGATCGACGCGATGCTGACCGAGTTCACCACCACGTGGCAGGCCGAGGCGGCCGAGCTGAGCCCCGCGGACGCGCTGCGTGAGCTGGTCGACCGCATCTGCGTGCCGCCCGCGTCGAGCACCCAGGACCGCATCAATCGCGGGCTCACCTTCTACCACGATCGCCTGGCCGAAACGATGCCGGACGACTACGGCCGGGTGCTGACACCGTTGCACGCGCTCATCGTCGACATCGTCGAACGCGGAATGGCCGACGGCACTTTTGCCCCCGGCCTCGACGTCGAGGCCACGGCGGCTCTGATCATGCAGACCATCTTCGGCGCCCTGCGACTGCGCGCACTGGGACCGGGCCTCGAGCTCACCCCGATCGGCAGCGAGCGCATCTATGCGTTCTGTCTGCGCGCGTTGGAGAATTGATGACTTCTGGCCCTGTCTGAGCCGTTCCGCGGTGGGCAGTGTGGACTCATGATGAAAACCGCCGTCGCACTCGGGGAAATCGAGGACGCAGTTCATTCGGCCTGCCGTGCACCGTCGTTCCACAACAGCCAGCCGTGGACCTGGGTGCTGGAATCGACGACTTTGCGGCTGTTTGTCGATCCCGACCAACTGGTGGACACCGACAGCTCGGGCCGGCAGGCAATACTGAGCTGCGGCGCGGCCCTGGACCATCTACGCGTGGTCATGGCGGCCCGCGGCTGGGAGACCCTGGTCGACCGCTTTCCCAATCCGAACAACCGGCACCACCTGGCCGATATCGAGTTCCGGCCGGCGGCCGGCATCACAACTGCGCAGCGCAGGGACGCCGACGCCGTCGCGCGTCGGCGCACCGACCGGCTGCCCTATGGCCCCATCGAGAACCTGGCCGCGTTCGAGATGCTGCTGCGACTGGCAGTTCAGGACCGCCCCGCCCATGTCGACCTGATCACGCCGCAGCAGCGCGACAAAGTCGCCGAAGCCTCCCACCTCGCCGAGTCGCTGCGCATGTACGACACCTCGTATCACGCTGAATTGGCCTGGTGGACAGCTCCTTTCGGGGCCACCACCGGAATTCCGCACAGCGCACTGGTGTCGGCCGCGGAATCCGACCGCGTCGAGGTCGGACGCACCTTCCCGGTGACGCATATCAGGGAACGGCGGCAGGACATCGGAGACGACCAGGCCACCATCGTGGTGATCTCGGCGCTCGACGACACCCCGCAGGGCATCCTGGCATGTGGCGAGACGTTGTCGGCGGTGCTCGTCGAAGCCACCGGCGCCGGGCTGGCGAGTTGCACCCTGACGCACGTGACCGAACACCCTGCCACCCGCGACATCATCAGTGGACTCACGGGCCATGCGCTACCGCAGGTTCTGGTGCGGATCGGCGTCGCACCCGAATTCGACGACGTGCCACCGCCGACACCGCGCCGTCCGCTGTCGGATGTCTTTCAGGTCCGGGCCGGTTGACCTCGACGTAGCCTGGCCCCATGCGTGCATGGCGAGTGGGTGAGCCCGGGCCGATTGAACATGGTCCGCTCGAATTCGGCTCCGTCGATGTCCCGGCGCCCGGTGACGGCGAAGTGCTCATCGCCGTACGGGCGTGCGGCGTGTGCCGCACGGACCTGCACGTCGCCGAGGGCGACCTGCCGGTGCACCGACCGTTCGTCATCCCGGGCCACGAAGTGGTGGGCGAGGTGGTGGCTGTCGGCGAACACATCGACGCGCAGTTCGCCGTCGGCGATCGCGTCGGGGTGGCCTGGCTGCGGCACACCTGCGGCAGCTGCCGATTCTGCCTCCGCGGCGCGGAGAACCTGTGCCCGCATTCTCGCTACACCGGCTGGGACGCCGACGGCGGCTACGCCGAATTCGTCACGGCACCAGCCGATTACGTGCACCCGGTGCCCGCGGGATACACCGATGCCGAACTCGCCCCGCTGCTGTGCGCCGGCATCATCGGCTACCGGTCGTTGCTCCGGGCCGACCTACCCGCCGGTGGCCGGCTCGGAATCTACGGCTTCGGCGGCAGTGCCCACATCACCGCGCAGGTGGCACTCGCCCGGGGCGCCGAGGTACATGTCATGACCCGCGGCGAGGCTGCCCGGCGACTCGCACTCGACCTCGGTGCCGCCTCGGCTCAGGACGCCATGGCGCGGCCACCTGTCGCCCTGGACGCCGCGATCCTGTTCGCGCCCGTGGGTGATCTGGTGCTGCCGGCGCTCGAAGCCCTCGACCGCGGCGGCACCCTGGCGATCGCCGGCATTCATCTCAGCGACATCCCCGAACTGAACTATCAGCGCCACCTGTTCCAGGAACGCCAGGTGCGGTCGGTGGCATCGAATACCCGCACCGACGCCCGGGAATTCCTCGCCTTCGCCGGCAGCCACCACATCGATGTCACGGCCCCGATCTATCCCCTCGACCACGCGGACCAGGCCCTCGGGGATCTGGCCGCCGGACGAATCTCGGGCGCCGCGGTCCTGCAGATCGCGTGAGTCAGAACAACGCAGGCTGCACCGCCCCGGCGGACACTGCCGCCGGGGCGGTACGCATGGTGTCAAGTCTGTTCGCCCCGTTGCCGAGGCCGTATCGGGCAACCAGCGGCGCGACCCGATTGCGGAGCTGTTCGCGGTACTGCGGACCGAGATACGCACCGCGCCCGTATAATTCGCGGTACCTGGGCAGCAGTTCCGGATACGTCGAGCCCAGCCACGCGAGGAACCAGCCACGCGTCGCGCCGCGCAGGTGCAGTCCGAAGACCGTCACCCCCTTGGCGCCGGCCGTCGCGATCCGCGACAGCAGCGCCTCCAGATGCGCCTGTGAGTCGGTCAGGTACGGCAGCACCGGCGCCACCATCACATGGCAATCGAGCCCGGCCGCCGCGATCGCCGAGATGAGCTCCAAGCGCGCGGCCGGCGTGGGAGTCCCCGGTTCGACCGACCGATGCAGATCGGGGTCCAGCATCGCCAACGACACCGCGACGCTGACCCCGACCCGGGCACCCGCGTCGACGATCAGTGGCAGGTCACGGCGCAGCAGCGTGCCCTTTGTCAGGATCGAGAACGGCGTCCCGGAATCGGCCAGCGCCGCGATGATTCCCGGCATCAGCGCGTACCGGCCCTCGGCCCGTTGATAAGGATCGGTATTGGTGCCCAGTGCGACCGCATCGCGCGTCCAGGAACGCCGAAAGAGCTCCCGCCGCAACACTTCCGCGACATTCGTCTTCACCACGAGTTCACGGTCGAAATCATTTCCGGAGTCGAAGTCCAGATACTCGTGCGTGGGCCGGGCGAAGCAGTATCGGCACGCGTGCGAGCAGCCACGGTAGGCGTTGACGGTGTACCGGAACGGCAGATTCGAAGCTTCCGGCACCTTGTTCAGCGCCGACTTGCAGAGCACCTCATGAAATGTGATGCCGTCGAACTTGGGGACCCGGATGCTGCGTACCAACCCGAGCCGTTCCAGGCCCGGTAGAGCGCCGTCCGCTTCGGCCCGCGCCACCGCCTGCCCGTCCCACCGCACATCTCATTCGAACAATTGTTCGACGCTTTGTCAAGCCTCGCCGGGTTCGTCGACGAGCAACAGGTGGTCGATCGCGGTGACGGTCTCGGGGGCCAGCCCCTCGCGAATCACGGCATTCAGCAAGCGGGCTGCGACGGTCCTGAGCTTCAGCTGGGTGGCTTGCGACCGCCACTTCAGAATCTCGAAGGCCCGGTCGGCGTCGATGCCGTAGGCGGCCATGAGGATGCCCTTGGCCTGGTCGATCACGGCGCGCGATTCCACCACCGAGGCCATGGCCACGGTGAGATCGGACTGGATGCCGGCGGTGACGTCGATGTAGTAGCCGTGGGTGCCGGTGAGCTCGCCGTCCTCGTCGGTCATCCGGTCGCTGACCACCACGACCCAGTGGACCTTGCCGTCGGCATCGACGATGCGGTGCCGGCTGCTGAACAACCCACCCGTCTGCACCCGCTCGAGAATCTCGGCGACCTTGGCCCGGTCGTCAGGATGCTTGTGACTCAGCAGCAATTCGGTGGTGGGCTCCACTTCCCCCAGCGCGTAGCCGTGCATACGGGCCACCTCTTCAGACCACACCCACCGTTGTTCGGCGAGGTGGAACTGGAAGCTGCCGACATGTTGCGCAGCGCCGCCGCTGAACACGGCAGCGACGTCCCAGGATTCGGAGTCGGCGATTTCGCCGTCGGTTTCGCTCATGTCGTTGTTGGTGGCAGGGAGCCGCAGTCATCGTAACTCGCTACCGGGATTGTCCGCCCGGCTTGCCGGGTACGTGGCCCACATGACGCATATCGGTTACTTCCTCAGCTGTGAACAGTTCGATCCGCACAACCTGATCGCTCAGGCCAGACGAGCCGAGGAAGCCGGTTTTCACGCACTGTGGGTGTCCGATCATTTCCACCCGTGGACCGACGCACAGGGCCAAAGCCCGTTCGTCTGGGGCGTTCTGGGCGCGCTGTCCGAGGTGACGGCGCTGCCTGTAACCACCGCCGTCACCTGCCCGACGTTCCGGATGCATCCCGCGATCATCGCGCAGGCCGCCGCCACCGCCGCCGTTCAGCTGCGGGGCGGCTTCCGGCTGGGCATCGGCAGCGGCGAGGCGCTGAACGAGCACATCCTCGGGGACCCGTGGCCCTCTGCCGGCGAACGACTGGACCGGCTCGCGGAGGCGGTGTCGCTCATCAGGACGCTGCACCGTGGCGAAGTGGTGAACCATGACGGGCGCTACTACCGCGTCCAGGACGCGCGCATCTACACCCTCCCGGAGCACCGCATACCGATCTACATATCGGGGTTCGGCCCGCAGGCAACCCGGCTGGCCGGGCGGATCGGCGACGGGTACTGCATCACCATGCCCGACGCCGACCTCGTGGCGCTCTTCCGCGAGGCCGGCGGCGGGCGTAGGCCGGTGCAGGCCGGGATGAAGGTCTGTTGGGACCTGGACCCGGAATTCGCGGCCGACACCGCGCACCGCCTGTGGGCCACCGACCAGCTACCCGGGCAGCTCAATCAGATCCTGCCGCGGCCAACGGATTTCGCGTCCGCCGCGAGCCTGGTGACGCGCGAGGCCGTGACGGATGCGATCGTGTGCGGACCCGACATCGACGCCCACGTTGCACAGGTGCGCAAGTACGTCGATGCCGGTGTCGACGAGATCTACGTCCAGCAGATCGGCCCGGACATGGACGGCTTCTTCGACGCCTGGGAGCGCGACGTCCTGCCGGAATTCCAGGAGTCGGCCTACGCCTGAGCCGCGGCCTGACGCTCGGTGTGCGCGCCGCCGGAGGCCAGCTTGCTGCCGGCGGACTCCAGGTGAGCTCGCACGAACCACTGGAACTTCTCCAGTTCGGCGACCTGGCCGATCAGCATGTCCTGGGTGACCAGATCGAGTTCGTCGAGTTCGCCGATGGCCTTGCGCGCGTCCTTGATGACGCCGTCGTAGACCAGGTCGAGTGCGGCGAGGTGCGCCTGCGCGGTGTCGCGGCCGATCGAGTAGTCGTCCCAGGTGCGGTGCTTGAGAATCGCCCCCGGCGTACCGTCGGGCGACGCGCCGAGCGCCGCGATGCGCTCGGCCGTCTGATCCGCGTAAGCACGCACCAGCTCGACCTGCGGATCGATCATCTCGTGCACGCCGATGAAGTTGGGGCCCACGACATTCCAATGCACGTGCTTGAGCGTCAGATGCAGGTCGTTGTACGTGCTCAGCTGGATTTGCAGCAGGTCCCGGATCCGGCTGCTCTGCTCTTCGGACAGGCCTGGAATGGTGAATTCGCTCATGGCCTGCCTCTACCCGTACGGCGTCCGGGGCAAACACCGTTTAGTACCGGTGCACCCCGGGTACCGCCTCGGGGTGACCGCTGTCGAAGTGCCGTTGACGCCTGGGCGGCCGTTCCCGGCGCGCCGAAAGCATCTGGGCGCTGTCCTGTACGGACTCGTCAGCACGACCGACCACAAGCTGATCGGCCAGATGTACCTGGCCGCGTCGTTCGCGTTCTTCTTCAGTGGCGGGATCATGGCCCTGCTGATGCGCACCGAACTCGCCATGCCCGGTCTGCAGTTCTTGTCCAACGAGCAGTACAACCAGCTGTTCACGGTGCACGGCACCTTGATGCTGCTGTTGTATGCGACCCCTGTGGTGTTCGGTTTCGCAAATCTGGTGCTGCCCTTGCAGATCGGCGCACCCGACGTCGCCTTCCCCCGGCTCAACGCGCTGTCGTTCTGGCTGTTCCTGTTCGGTGGACTGCTCGTGCTCGCCGGATTCGTCGTGCCCGGCGGTGCGGCGGATTTCGGGTGGACGGGCTACACGCCGCTGTCCGACGTCGTCCGCTCGCCCGGGTCCGGCGGCGACCTGTGGGCCGTGGGCCTGATCGTCTCGGGCCTCGGCACCATCCTCGGTGCGGTCAACATGATCACCACCGTGGTCTGCATGCGCTGCCCCGGAATGACCATGTTTCGCATGCCCATCTTCACCTGGAACATCGTCGCCACCGGCGTGCTGATCCTCCTCGCCTTCCCGATCCTGACCGCGGCCCTGTTCGGCCTGCTCGCGCAGCGTCACCTCGGGGCGCACATCTACGACCCCGCCAACGGCGGCGCGATCCTGTGGCAACACCTCTTCTGGTTCTTCGGGCACCCCGAGGTCTATATCGTGGCGCTGCCGTTCTTCGGCATCGTCACCGAGATCATCCCGGTGTTCTCCCGCAAGCCGATATTCGGTTACACCACACTGGTTTACGCCACCTGGGCCATCACCGTGCTGTCGGTCGCGGTATGGGCACACCACATGTTCGCCACGGGTGCGGTGCTGCTGCCGTTCTTCTCGTTCATGACCTTCCTGATCGCGGTGCCCACCGGCATCAAATTCTGGAACTGGATCGGCACCATGTGGAAGGGACAACTGACCTTCGAGACGCCGATGCTGTTCTCGGTGGGCTTCCTCGTCACCTTCCTGTTGGGCGGACTCTCCGGCGTCCTGCTTGCCAGCCCGCCACTCGACTTCCACGTCACGGATTCGTATTTCGTTGTGGCGCATTTCCATTACGTGCTGTTCGGCACCATCGTGTTCGCCACCTACGCCGGCATCTACTTCTGGTTCCCCAAGATATGTGGACGGCTGCTCGACGAGCGCCTCGGCAAGCTGCACTTCTGGCTGACCTTCATCGGCTTCCACACCACGTTCCTCGTGCAGCACTGGCTGGGCGATGCGGGCATGCCCCGCCGCTACGCGGACTACCTGCCCGGCGATGGCTTCGACACGCTCAATCTGGTCTCCACCATCGGGTCCTTCATCCTCGGCGTTTCGGTGCTCCCGTTCGTCTGGAACGTGTTCAAGAGCTGGCGTTACGGCGAACCCGTCGTCGTCGACGACCCGTGGGGTTACGGCAACTCGCTCGAGTGGGCGACGACCTGCCCGCCGCCGCGGCACAACTTCACCGAGCTGCCCCGAATCCGTTCGGAGCGGCCGGCTTTCGAGCTGCACTACCCGCACATGACCGAACGGATGCGCACCGAGTCGCATGTGGGCCGGTGACGATCAGTGGTGCAGGCGGTCGTGCAGTTTCTCCTGCTCGGCGGTGTCCCGGCGTTCGGCGTCGATGACGTCGTCCCGGGCTGTCGACGACGTGAGAATCAGTTCATCGAGTTTGAGCAGTATCGCGCCGGTCTGCCGGTTGGTGGTGTGCTGAATGACGAAGAGCATCACCAGTGCCACCAGCGCATTGGTGGCGTACACGGCGGTCTGCCACCACGACGGGAAGCCGGCGATGATGCCGGTCAGCAGTGCCGCGGCGACCACGGCGAACACAGCGACGCCGGTACGCAGGGAACCGGCCCAATCGGTGACGGTGTCCAGAGCGCGGGCACCGGACTTGACCGCAGTCATCGTCAGCCGGTGCTTTCGCGTTCTTCGAGACCGACGGCCTCCCGCAGTTCCTTCTCGTCGTCGCGGAGGCCCTCGTTCTCGTTGCCCATGTGGTGCATCACATCCGCCAGCGCGTCGGCGATGGCATTGAGCTTGTGCTGAAGCGCGTCACCGGCGCGTCGTTCGGTGTTCTGTAGCAGGGCCACCAGCAGGAACGTGATGATCGTCGTGATCGTGTTGATGACCAATTGCCACGTGTCGACGGTCATGAAGGCGAATGTCGGCGCCCAGAGGACCACGAGCAGAACGCACGCCAGGAAGAACCAGGCGCGCGAAACGATTTCGGCCGTGTTGGTGGCGAACCGGTCGAACATGGACACCTTGCCGCTGACGCCCGACGGCATCACGTCGGCGTCGGCATTGTCGGAGGCAGTCATGACGCGTCCTTTCCCGAGGTAGCCCTGATTACCCGCGACGAGTCCGCGCCAAACGGGACCGGATTCGCCAGAAACTCCACCAGCACGGCGGACAGTGTGTCGATGCCGGCGCGGGGCACCACCTCGTAGCCGTGGGTGCTCAGCGTGGGCAGGCACAGCAGCCCGGCTGCCGCCGCGTGCCCGTTCGACTTGGCATGCGACGCATCGGATTCGAACGCACCCAGCACCGCCGGTTGCGGATCGGCGCCCAACGCGGTCGCCACGTCCACCAGCCGGTCCGCGACCGCCTTGTCGTAGATGCACTGCGCGTCGCCGTAACCGACGATGGGTCCGCGCGTGACGGTGGTGCCGTATTCGCCTTCGGTCGGGCCGACCTCCAGCGCCAGGGTCAGTTCACCGGGCAGGGCCCGGCTGGCGTACGAGCCGCCGAGGCCACCGACCTCCTCACTGACCGTGCACACGAAATACACGTCCTGGGGCGGTCGTTCGGCCCGCTGCCGCAACTCGCGAGCCGCCGACAGCAGAACCACCAGCAGTGCTCTGTCGTCCATGAAATAGGAGCCGAGATAGTCGTCGATCTCGACGAGTTCCCGTTTGCTTCGGTGGACGCACACGCGGGTTCCGGGGCGGATGCCGGCCTCGGTCAGCTGTTCCGGCGCGCGGCCGGTGAACACGTACACGTCGGACCAGTTCAGAGCCCGGTCGCCACCGTCGGGTTTGGTCTGCCAGATCTGCGGGCTTTCCTGCGTGGTGTGTTCGGAACCCACTGTGAGAACACCGCATACGTGCTCGCGGTCACCGAGCATCAGCACCGGCCCGAGGCCGAAGTTCGCCGGGTACATCGTGCCCAGCGGCGTCAATCGCACTCTGCCGTCGGGCTGCACCCGCTTCACGAGCATGGACAGTTCGTCCATGTGCGCCATCACGCGGATGGGCGGGTGCTCCTCATCACTCTGCGACGAGGACACCCGCCCCACCACGTTGCCCGCCCGGTCGATCCAGGCGCTGTCGACCAGGGGTGCCAGCTCCCGCAGGCAGATATCGCGGACGGCGTCTTCCTGGCCACAGGGCCCGTACGCCAGTAACAGTTCCTGCAGCAGCTGGATCATCGGACTCAGCGGGCGCTCGAGATCACGTCCCGGACCCGGTCGAGCATGGCGGCGAACGGCCCGACGATGAGGTTCGCGGCCGGGGACTCCACGCCGGGGTGCGGCCGGGTCGGCGCGACTGCTTCGGCGAGTTTGGCGATCTCGCCCATGCGCTCGAGCTCCTGCTGCGAAAGCTCCGTTCCGAGCTTGGCGAACTCTTCCGCCTCCTCATGCTCGGCGTGCGCGATCACCGCGTCGCGGAGTTTCGTCAGCTTGGCGGTGAATTCCTTGCTGTCGACATCGAGCGACTCCAGTTCGGAGAGCAGCTTTTTCGCCTCGTGCTCCTCTTCCAGTCGGGCATCGACGACCTTCTCGCCGCCGGGCAGCTTCTGCTTCGCCCGCGGATGGACGATCTCTTCCTCGGCGGTTTCGTGCACCGCGAGGAGCCTGCGCAGATCCCGGAACGACCTCGCTCTCTCGTCGCCGGCCAGCACCAGGGTCTCGGTGAACAGTGACTTGATCTGCTCGTGCTGATCAGTGAGGAGATCGATCACGTCTGACGGGGATTTGAGGGCATGAGAAGCCATATTTCCTCCTGTGAGAACGTCTGACGCGCTCGGGCTGTGAGCGCGTCCCCCACCGATTACCCGGTGCGCCGACGGTCAAACGGGCCAGTGCTGCAGCGAGGTGCACCCGGCCGCCCAGCTGGACAACATGTGATCGGCCAGCCGCCCCTCGACCGCGTCGAAGGCCCGAATGCCGAACACGACGTCCAGTTCCAGGCCCGGCTCGCGCGACAACAGGTCCGCCACGACGTCCTTGCGGACCACCTGTTCATGGACCGCGTCGGCCTCGACGTGCTCGCGGTAGAAGTCGACACACGGTCGCGGAGCACCAAGCCTCTTGAGGCCCTTGACAATTCGCTGCGACGCGGGCGACGAGGTCAGTTCGGTCGCGGCGAAGTGGCCGACCGCCGCGCCGCGCAGGTGGCGGTGCAGACCGAACATCGACATGAGGTTCACCGCAGCCAGCGTGCTGCCCGTCGCATTGCCGAGGTAGTGCAGGTAGTCGTTGCGCAGCCCCGCGGCGTCGAGCAGATCGGCGAACAGCCGCTGGTGCATGGTCGCGTAGCCGCCACGACCGCCGTATTCGTCGTATTCCACAGCCACGAACGCGGCTTTGGCGCGACCGGTCAACCGCGGAATGACCCACGACTGCGGATCGGCTTCCTTCAGGTGGTACAGCGAGCGGTGGACGAAGTACTCCTGCATCTGCGGCCACGTCGCCTGATCCTGGATATAGACGGACAGACTCGAATCATCAACAGGGTCGGCGTCACAGCGGGCCAGCTCGGCGTGCGCCGTACTATCCGGGCTGATCTCGCCGACGAGTTCCCGGACCGCCGCCAGGAACCGCTCCTCGATGCGATGGCGAACATCGAGCAGGGCGGGATTCCATTCCCACTTTTCGTCGGTGTCCGTAAAACCCCGGTAATGCAGTTCGTAGCAGACATACAGCGCCAGCTGCAGGTCGAGTCCGAAGGGGTCCGCGTTCCCGAGCGGTAGCTGTATCCGCGTCAGGTACTGCGTGGGCAACCGCTCACCGAGCAGTCCTATCACCACATCGGACACGGGACCACGGGGGTCCGGTAGCAAAGGCTGAACCAGTTCTTCTGTGCACATGAGACCTCCCCGATACCCGCAGGCGTGGGAAGCTAAACCCGGGTGTAGACGCCGGCACTACGGGTATCCCCGAGACATCATGAATCAGTCTGAGACACCCCTGCTCGATGCGCTTGTCCGCTATCGCTCGATCGGCGAGTACGGCTTCACCCCTCCCGGCCATCGGCAGGGGCGTGGCACCGATGCCCGCGTACTGGATGCCCTGGGCGCGCAGCCGTTCTGGAATGACGTGCTGGCCAGCGGCGGCTTGGACGATCACCGCAACTCGAATGGGTATCTGCGGCACGCCGAGGACCTGATGGCCGCCGCTGTCGGCGCCGACATGGCGTGGTTCTCGACATGCGGCAGCTCGTTGTCGGTGAAGGCCGCCATGATGGCGGTGGCCGGCGGCGACGGCAGCCTGCTGGTGGGCCGCGACAGCCACAAATCGATCGTTGCGGGCCTGGTGTTCTCCGGGGTGCTCCCCCGCTGGATCAGCCCGCGCTGGGATGCCGAACGGCACCTGTCCCACCCGCCGTCGCCGCAGGACGTCGCCGACGGCTGGAAGCGGTACCCCGACGCCGCCGGCGCACTGATCGTCAGCCCGTCCCCGTACGGCACCTGCGCCGACCTCGCGGGCATCGCAGAGGTCTGTCACGCGGAGGGCAAACCGCTGATCGTCGACGAAGCCTGGGGTGCGCACCTGCCGTTCCACGAGGACCTGCCCACATGGGCAATGGATGCCGGCGCCGACATCTGTGTGGTCAGCGTGCACAAGATGGGTGCCGGATTCGAGCAGGGCTCGGTGTTTCACGTGCAGGGCGACCTGATCGACGACCGCAGGCTTGCCGCCTGCGCCGACCTGCTGACGACCACCAGTCCCAGCGTGCCCATGTACGCGGCGATGGACGGCTGGCGGCGACAGATGGTCGAGGACGGCCATCGACTGCTCGGTGCCGCGCTCCGGCTGTCCGACGAGCTACGCCGCGATCTCGAACACATCGACGGCCTGCATGTACTCGAGGATGAACTGCTCGGCGTCGAGGCGTCCCATGACCTGGACCGGCTCCAGGTTCTGGTCGACGTATCGGCCACCGGCATGTCGGGTTACCAGGCCCAGCAGTGGTTGCGGAAACAACACCACATCGACGTCGGCCTGGCGGATCACCGCCGAATCCTGATCACGCTGTCGATGGCCGACGACCGCGAGACGATCCGGCCACTGGTGGTGGCGCTGCGCCAGTTGCCCACGGCCGCTGCGGATTTCGAACCACCGCCGCACGTCCAGCTGCCGGCGCCCGAAGACCTGCAGCTGGAGACGATCCAATCACCGCGGGACGCGTTCTTCGGCCCGGTGGAGACGGTGCCCGTCGAGATGGCGGCCGGACGCGTCTCGGCCGAACAGATCACGCCCTATCCGCCCGGTATACCGGCCGTCGTCCCCGGCGAACTGATCAACGCCGAGGTCCTGGACTACCTGCGGACCGGCATCGCCGCGGGCATGTACCTGCCGGACCCCGCCGATCCCGAGCTCAAATCGGTGCGGGTCACCGCACCGCGGGTGTAGAACCGCCCGGCACCGGGCATTAGAACGTCGAGGACTGATCCCCAGGAGGCATCCCATGAAAGACCCCGTCGACCATGCTCGCACCACCCGGCCGCATGCCGGCGAAACCTTCAAGGACGGCACGAACGCCCCGGGCCTGGTGGCGGTCGGCCTGGCGGTGGCGACCTTGGTCGTGAGCTTGTACTTCTTCGCCGACGGCCGAGCGGACACCGGTGGAGTGGCCCTGGCGATCGCGGCAGTGCTGGCCGTGGGGGGCGGCGCCTGGCTCTACGCGCGGCACCGCCGCATCCGGCGCCGTGAACTCGACTACCTCGAAACGCACCCCGGTGCGCCGCGGACGCCGCCGACGAGCTGATTCAGAAACCTGGGCTCCTCCCGTTGCCCAGGTAGCGCAGACCGGCGGCGGTCACCGTCCGCGGGTCGAGCACGTTCCGGGTGTCGATCACGACAGCGTCGGGCGCATGTTGCGCGATGCGCGGCCAGTCGAGGTCCCGGAACACCGGCCATTCCGTCAGTACGACGAGCGCGTCGGCCCCCTTGGCCGCGGTGTAGACATCGTCGACCGCGGTGACCCCGTTGTCGCGCAACACTTTCGGGTCGATCACCGCCAGCTGCGGATCGTATCCCCGGACCTCCGCGCCGTGCTGCGCGAGCGCTGCCGCGATGGTCAGCGCCGGCGAATCCCGGACGTCGGGGGTACCGGCCTTGAAGGTCAGGCCCAGCGCCGTGATGCGCGCCGATGCGACGGGTTCGGCCATGGCGGCCGACACGGCCCGCACCACCCGGGGGGCCTGCGCCGCGTTGGTGTCGCGCGAGGCGGCCACCTCGCGCAGCGCCACGCCGTGCCGCCGCGACGTATACAACAGCGCCGCGCTGTCTTTGGGCAGGCAGGAACCGCCCCAGCCGGGTCCGGGCTGCAGGAACTGCCCACCGATGCGGGCATCGGCGCCCATGCAGCGGGTGACGTCGGCGATGTCCGCGCCGACCTCGGCGCACAATGCGGCCAGCGAGTTGACGTACGAGAGCTTCACCGCCAGAAAGGCATTGCTGGCGTACTTGGCCAGCTCTGCGCTTTCCGGCGCCATCCGGAGCACCGAATCGGCAGTCGCCCCGTACAGGGCACCGACCCGGTCGGCGGCGGTGTCATCCGTGGCGCCGATGAGGACCCGGTCCGGCTCGCGGGCATCGGCCACCGCATGGCTCTCGCGCAGGAACTCCGGGTTGGATACCACGTGGATCCCCTTGTCGCGCACCGCGGTGGCGATGTCTCGGGTGGTACCGACCGGCACCGTGGATTTGACGGCGATCACGCTGCCCGGCGACAGGACCTGGCGCAGTTCGGTGACGGCCGACCACACCGCGCTCAGATCGGCGGCGCCGTCGGCACCGCTCGGTGTCGGCACGCACACGAACACCACGTCGCAATCCGACAATGCGTCGAAATCGGCACTGAAGCACAGGGTTTGGTCGGCGAGGCCTGACGTCAGGAGCTCGGTCAAGCCGGGTTCGTCGACCGTGGCGACACCTCGGCGCAGCTGCGCCACCCGGGCGGTGTCGGTGTCGACACACACCGTGCGATGTCCCCGCTCGGCCAAACACACCGCAGTGGTGAGGCCGACGTAGCCCGCACCGACCGTGCCCGCCGTCATACGCGTTCCTTCAGTACGCCTTCTGTCGCCGCGATCACCCGTTCGACGGTGATGAGCAGCAATCCCCGATCTGGCCGGTCGGCGTGCGGGTCGCCCTGATCACCGGCCCACAACACGATGTGGGGGCCGGTGCCGGGCGGTCCCCACCGAGCCGGCGGCGTCGGGCCGAACAGCAGCACCGACGGCGTCCCCGTCGCCGTGGCGATGTGGCCGATGCCGGTGTCCCCACAGATGACCAATCGGCTGTCACTGATCAATGCCACCGTGCCCATCAGCCCGAGGCGGCCGGCCAGCACCGCACTGTCGGGCAATCCGGCGCCCGCGGCGACCGCTCGGGCCAGGTCGAGTTCAGCGCTCGACCCGGTGATGACGACGCGCTCGCCGGCCCGGTGCAGCGCCGCGGCGACGGCCGCGAAGCGCTCGGCCGGCCAACGCCGGGCCGGCGCCGAGGCCCCGGGATGGATCACCACCGAGCCGGAGCGGTCCGGGTAGCCACGCGGCCGGCTGATGGCGAGATCGCCTGGGTCACAGGCGATGCCGGCCCATTCCAGCAACCCGCACCAGCGCGCCACGTCGTGCACGTCCTCCCGCCACGGTGGCCCCGCGTATTGGCGAAAGGCATCATGCCGGTGAGTCAGCAGCGCTCCCGGACGCATTGCGGCCAGATCAGCGATGCTCTCCGGGCCGCTGCCGTGCAGATTGACGGCCAGATCGGGCGGGCGGCGCCGCGGGTGCAGCCGCCCGAGCTCCGGTGTCGCGTCGACTTCGTCGACCGCACCCGACAGCAACGCCAGGCAGACATAGGGTTCCGGCGTGGCCAGCACGATCCGCGCATCCGGGTAGGCCCGGCGCAATCCGCGCAGGGCCGGAAAACTGGTCAGCAGGTCACCGAGACCGAGCGCACGCAACACCAGGATGTCGCGCGGTGCACCGATGGTGTCGGCCCACCTCACGGCCACGAGGGCTCCGTCGATTGACACACGACCAACTCCCGAATCTCGCATCCGGCCGGCTGCGACAACGCGAATATCACGGTGTCGGCGACGTGTTCGGGGTCGTTCAGTTTGGCGTCGGGCGGCGGCTTGTACTGCTCGTCGCGGTCGTCGAAGAACGCGGTCCGCATACCGCCGGGGATCAGCGTCGTGACGCCGACCTCTCCGGCCAGCTCGGCGGCGAGCGCACGGCTGAAGCCGATGACGCCGAATTTCGACGCGCAGTACGCCGTGGCGTCACTGACCGCCTTGAGGCCCAGCGTCGACGCGCAGGTGACGATGCGTCCATGTGCCGCTTTGAGATACGGCAGTGCCGACCGCACCGCCGCCGCGGTTCCCAGCAGGTTGACGTGCACGACCCGCTCCCAGTCCTTGACCGGTACGTCCGCCAGCTTGCCGCACGAATCGATGCCGGCCGCGGTGAACAGTCCGTCCACCTGCCCGCCGCACTCGTCCGCCAGCAGGGCCACCGCGGCCTCGACCGCATCGGCGTCGGCAAGGTCCGCGCACTGGAACGGCACCGGCACCGACGGGATGTCGCGATCGATCACCATGGGCCGACCACCCTGCGCGGCAATCCTTTTCACGGTCGCGGCGCCGAGCCCCGAGGACCCGCCGGTGATGATGACGTTACCGATCATGGCTTGTTCCCTTCGTTCACGATCGCGCTGCGGCGATCAGATTGGATGACGAGTAACCGGCGACGGTCGGCAGCAGGACCACCTCACCGCCGTACCGGCGGACGACCTCGGCCTCGGGCAGTGGCGCGTCGGCGTAGTCGCCGCCTTTCACCCACACATCGGGGCGCAGCCGGGCCAGTGCCTGCGCGGGCGAGTCTTCGTCGAACACCAGCACCGCGTCGACGCAGGCCAATGCCGACAGCACGCGGGCGCGGTCGGCCGCTGCCATCACCGGCCGACCCGCGCCTTTGAGGGCACGCACCGAACGGTCCGAGTTGATCAGGACCACGAGCGCGTCGCCCAACAGCCGGGCCTGGCGCAGCAACCGGACATGGCCGGTGTGCAGCAGGTCGAAGCAACCGCCCGCGGCCACCACCGTCGTCGCACGTGCCCGCAGCCGCTGCCGCACGGTTTCGATGTCACCGGTCAGCGCTTCGAACTCACCGCCGTCATCCGGCACATCGGTCACCGGCGTCGACACCGCGCCGGCGCCACCGGCCGCGACGAACTGCCCGGCCACACCGACCGCGGTGGTGACGGCCGAGCGCACGTCCTGCCCGTTACCCAGTTCAGTTGCCACCGACACCGCGAACCGGTCGCCGGCACCACAGGAATCACCTCCGGACACCCGGCCGACGAGCGATGGAATCTGCACGGTGCCAAGCGGTTCCGTATCGAGTACCGCACCTTGTGCGCCACACGTGACGCAGACCGCCGCGGCCTGCCAGTCCTTGCGCAGGGACGCCGCCGAGCGGCCGACCGCTTCGGCCTGGTTGGGCGTGACCAGTCGGCACCCGCGAACCGGGTCGCTTCCCCGCGGATGCGGATCCCACACGACCGGCACCCGCTGCGCCGCCGCCGACAACAGCGCCCGCAGCCCGGCATGGGCGGTGACGCCGCGCCCGTAATCGGCCACGCAGATCACCGCGGCATGCGCGATCGCATCCGCCGCCTCGGCGGGAACCTCGTCAGGAGCGGCGGTACCCGAACCCCGGTCGATCCGCAGCACGCACTGGCCGCGAGCCCGGACCCGGGTCTTGCATACCGTGCCGCCGAGCATCGGCAGCGGCACCACCCGGACACCCGCGCTGGACAAGAGCCCGGTCAGTTGACGACCGTCGCGGTCGTCGGCGACAGCGGTCACCAACGTCACGTCGTCGGCCGACCGGGCGGCCAGCAGCGCCGCGAGACCGGCGCCACCGGGACGATGCCAGACCCGCTCGGTGTCGATCACGGGCACCGGGGCGTCCGGACTCAGCCGCTCGGCCGCCCCGTCGATATCGATGTCCAGCAGCGAATCGCCGACGATCACAATCGAATCAGCCACGCGGCACCACCTGGAGCCGCTCGTCGACCTCGATGCACAGCGCGTGGACCAGGAACAGATGCAGTTCCTGGACGGTGGCCGTCGAGGGCGCCTCCACGCAGATGGCGTCTTCGCAGATGGCGGCCAACGGATTCGGCGCCGGACCGGTCAGGGCCCAGGTGGTCATCCCGATCTCGTGGGCTGCCTTGACCGCCGCCAAGACGTTGGGGCTCGAACCGCTGGTGGACAAGGCGACCAGCACATCTCCGGGTCGGCCGTGCGCACGTACCCCGCGGGCGAACATCTCCTCGACCCCGTAGTCATTGACGATCGCGGTGAGTGCCGACGTATCCGCGTGTAAAGCGATGGCCGACAACGGATTCCGTTCGTCACGGAAGCGGCCCACCAGCTCGGCGGTGAGATGCTGGGCCTCGGCCGCGCTACCACCGTTGCCGCAGGCGAGCAGTCGCCCTCCGCCGTCGAGCAGGTCCGCGAGTCGGCAGCCCCACCGGCTCAACCGTGGTGCCTCGATGCCGATCCGGTCAACGGCCTGCGCCAACGCCGAGATGTGCGCTGTGATCATGGCTTTCTCCCAACTGAGTGACTGCCGCCAGCACCTCCGCGTCGGAGATGCCGTCCAGGCAGGGATGGCCGCGCACCGGGCACGTGCGGGCCCGGGTGCCCCGGCACGGTGCGGACTGATCACCGAGCCGAATGACGTTGCGCGTGTATGGACTCCATTGACTGGCGGGAACCACGGGGGCGAACAGCGACACCAGTGGCGCACCGACCGCCGCGGCCAGGTGCGCGGGTCCGGTATTGGGTACGACGACCGCGTTGGCGTGCCGGAACACCGCGGACAATTCGCCGAGGGTGGTCCGGCCGCCCAAATCCAGTGCCGCCGTTCCCGCGACCTGCGCGGTGAGCCGACGTTCGCCCGGACTCCCGGTGACCAGTACGCGATGCCCCGCGCCCACCAGGGCCCGCACCATGGCCGCGCTGCGCGCCGCGCTGGGCCGGCGGGCCGGGACCGCCGCACCCGGGTGGAACACCACATATCCCCCGCCACCGAGTTCGCCCTGCAAGTGGTCCGGCAGCTCCCGGTGCCGCACCCGCAGCGCGCCGTCGTCGCTGTCGGGTAGCTGACAGCCACCGGCACATACCAGCGAAAGGGCCCGCAACGGCTCGGGAACGTCGGGCGTCACATGGTGACGGAGGTCGAGCAGGGTCCCGGGATAGTCGTCGCAGATGGCGCCGATCCACGGCACCTCCGCCATCCGGCACAGCAATGCCAGCGGCAGCGGCGACTGGTGGAACGAGGTGGAGATGTACACCCGCTGCGGCGCGATGGCCCGCAGCGCCGCGATCAGCCGGAAGGCGTGCTCGCTCGTGAGATCCGGTGAGTCGAAGTCGACCCACGGTGCCTGCCACTCGACGATTTCGTCGACCCCGGGGAGCAGCTCGGCGGCGGCGCGACCGCGGGGACCCACCAGCATGGTCACATTGCTGTGGGCGGCGACGGCGCGGACGGCCGGCCCGGTGATCAACACATCGCCCGCGCTGTCCAGCCTGGCGAACACCGTCGTGCTCATCGGCACTCCCGCAGGACGAGATTGACCGCGTCGGTGAGCGTCGACGCCACTCGCGCTCGGCGGCAAGCAGATTCGATCTCCTGCGGCAACGTGCGGGCCGTGGGGACCAAGATGGCCTCGGCGTCCGCGGCCAGCGCTGCGTCGACATCGCTGCCGGTGTCCCCGATCAGGACGCAGCGCGACGCCGGCACACCGAGCGCCTCGGCGGCTGCGTGCACCATGCCGGGTGACGGTTTGCGGCAGAAGCAGCCGTCATCGGAGGCGTGCGGGCACACCTGCCAGGAATCGAACGGTCCCAACAGCGAATTGACCATCGCGTTGACGCTCTCCAGCTGATCCGGGCTGATCAGTCCGGTGGCGACACCGGACTGATTGGTCACGACGCCGAGCAGCAGTCCCTGTTCCCGTAGCCGATTCAGGGCCATCGCGGCGCCGGGCACCGGCACTACCCCGGCCGGGTCGTTGAGGTAGGGGCCGTCCTCGATGATGGTGTCGTCGCGGTCGAACAGCACTGCCAGCGGCGGTTCCTTGCGGGCACGGCAGAACATCCACGTGCCGCGGAGTCGGTGGCGCACCGCCACCGGCGGAATGACGACGCTGGTGATCAGCAGGCGGGCCGCCCAGAACAGCCCGCGCGGCCCGGAAAGGTAACGGCGCAGCCAGAATTCGGTGGTCAGCGCGGCCCAGACCGCAGCACCCACCCGCACCGGCCGGCGGCGCCGGGCCAGGACGCCCAGCACGGTGGTCAGGGCAGCCGCCGTGGTGACGGTGTGCGCTGCGATACGGCCACGGCCCTCCCCGATCGCGACTCTCCAGCCGCGACCATGTTTGCGGCGCATCAACGCGTCGTCGGTGTTGCCGACCTGTGCGCGGACCGCACTCAGCATGGTCGACCGAGCCACCGGGTGGATGGATCGCCTTGTGCCCCAGTCGATCCTGCCGCCGGCCCGGGTGATGCGCAGCGCCAGGTCGGAGTCTTCGCGGTAGGCCCGCGGAAACCGCTCGTCGAATCCGCCGACCTGGACCAGAGCCGAGCGGCGATAGGCCAGGTCCGCGGTGATCCACTGGGCGCCGGCCAATCTCTCGGTGCGGCGCTCGTCGTCGGTGAGCCGGCGCTGCGTCGGCACCGGAACCGCGATCCGCCCCTGAGAGCCGACCGCACCATCGGCGTCGGCGGCCGCCAGGTCACCCTTCAACGCGGCCAGCCACCCGTCGGCCGGCACCACATCGTCATCGAGAAAACAGATCCACCGCGCCGTCGCACTGCGCCAACCGACGTTGCGCGCGGCCGCGGGACCGCGTCCGCCGCTGCGCAGCACCGTCAGTGGCATCGTTGACACCGGCAGCAGCAACGGCGGCACAGCGCTGGGCCGATCATCGACGATGATCACTTCCTCCGGGCTGACACCTGGCGAATCACCGAGTGCGGCAATGAGGTCATGCAATGATGCCCGGCCGATGGTCGGGATCACGATGGCGGCGTCCAGGTGTGGGTTCATCTCACCCCCTGCGCGCGGCGTACCACGTAGGGACCGATCACGAGCATGTCGATCGGTGCGCTGCCGAAGCATTCGAGGGCGTCGCGTGGACTGTCCACCATGGGCCGGCCGGCGGTGTTGAAGCTGGTGTTCACCACCACCGGGACCCCGGTCAGCTCGGCGAATTGCGCGATGGTCGCGTGCAGTAGGGGCTGCGCGGTGGCGTCTACGGTCTGGATTCGCGCGGTGCCGTCCACATGGGTGACGGCGGGGATGCGCGGGCGCCAGTCCGGCGCGACGTCGTGCACGAACAGCATGTAGGGGCTCGGTATCGGGCCACCGCTGAAGATCTCGTCGGCCCGCTCGGCGAGCACCATGGGCGCGACGGGCCGGAACTGCTCGCGGCCCTTCACATCGTTGAGGCGCTCCAGGTTCTCCGAGCGTCGCGGATCGGCGAGCAGGGACCGGCAACCGAGGGCCCGCGGGCCGTACTCCGACCGTCCCTGAAACCAGCCGATGAGATTGTTGTCGGCAAGCGCTCGGGCGACGGTGCCGGCCAGATCTGCCGGGCGCTCGAACGGAACCGCTGCGGTGGTGAGGGTTTCGGCGATCTGCTCGTCGGACCAGTCCCGGCCGAGGGCCGCCGACGACATCGGGACGATCGGTTCGCCGGCTTCGGCGGCCAGCGCCAGCGCCGCACCGAGAGCCGTCCCGGCATCACCCGCGGCGGGCTGCACCCACACCCGACGGAACCCGCCGCGGCGGTGGATCTCGGTGTTGGCGACACAATTGAGTGCGACACCGCCGGCCAGGCAGAGGTTCTCGTGATCGGTGGCGTCGCGCAGCCAGTGCACCAGTTCGAGCAGCACGTCTTCGACGACCCGCTGCACGCTGCACGCGAGATCGACCCTGTCGTCCCAATCCGTGCCGAACGACGCCCAGTCGACCGGCCAGGTGCAGAAGCCGCCATCGCCGGTGGCGTATACGGATTCCCGCAGCCGATCGGCGAATCGCGGTTTGCCGTAGGACGACATCGCCATCACCTTGTATTCGTCGGACGACCGCTTGAACCCGAGGTGTTCGGTGAGCTCCTCGTACAGCAGTCCCAATGAATGCGGAAGGTCCTGGGCGGCAAGGATATCGAGCTTGTGGTTGGTGCAGCTGCCCGCGAGCATCGACGTGCTTTCGCCGCGGCCGTCGACGACCAGGACAGCACAATCCGGGTCGGGCGCCGCCAGGGCGCTGGACGCCGCGTGCGCGACATGGTGCCGCACAAACCGCACCTTGGCCGGATCCAGCCCGGGCAGTGCGGTTTTGAGGAAATGTGGGGCACGTTCGGCATACAGCGTGCGCAGGTATTCCCAGTCCCGGTCGAGGCCGCCGCGGTCGGCAGGGATGTCGCGCATCAATCGGGGGTCGTACGAGTAGCCCACCGCATCCAGGTCGGACGGCGCCAGCCCCGCGCGCTCCAGGCACCACCGGGCCGCCTGTACCGGAACCTCCCACGTCGCGAAGGGCACCGCGGACTTGCCGTGCTTGCGACGGCTGAACCGTTCTTCTTCCGCTGCGGCGATGATCTGGCCGTCCACCACCACGGCTGCGGCCGGATCGTGGAAGACCGCATTGATTCCGAGTATTCGCACTGCTAAACCCCCTGCCCGGCAAACCATTTGATGGTCTCCGACAACCCGTCGCGATAGCTGACCCGAGGCCTCCAGCCCAGCAGCGCCATCGCGGTGCTGATGTCCGGGCAGCGCCGGTGCGGATCGTCGGCGTCGGCCGGTTCGAACTCGATGGGCGAGGAACTGCCGGCGAGCTCCCGGATCAGCTCGGCGATCTGCAGGACCGTGAGCTCGTCGGGGTTACCGATGTTCACCGGTCCGGCACAATCGGATTCGCCGAGCGCGACCAGCGCGTCGACCGTGTCGTCCACATGGCACAGCGACCGCGTCTGCTGACCCGTGCCGTGCACCGTCAAGGGTGTACCCGCCAAGGCCTGCCGGCAAAACGTCGGGACGACACGTCCGTCGTCACCGCGCATGCCGGGTCCATAGGTGTTGAAGATGCGCGCCACACCCACGTCCGCCGAGTACGTCCGCCGGTGTGTGAACACCAGCGCCTCCGCGAACCGCTTCGCCTCGTCATACATGCTGCGCGGGCCGATGGGATTGACATTGCCCCAATAGGATTCGCGTTGCGGATGCTCGAGCGGGTCGCCATAGACCTCGCTCGTCGAGGCCAGCACCAGCCGCGCGCCGGTTTGGGCTGCCAGGCCCAGCGCGTTGGACGTCCCGGCCGAACCGACACGTAGCGTCTGCTCGGGCATCCGTTGGTAGTCGATGGGTGACGCCGGGGACGCAAGGTGGAACACCACGTCCAGTGGCCCGCCCGCGACGCTCGGATCCAGCTTGTCGGCGATGTCGAGCTGGACGAACCGGTAGCCCGGATACTGTGCGGCCAGGCCGATTCCGGCATCACCTGCGGTGCTGAGGTCGTCCACGCACGTCACCTCGTAACCATCACTGAGCAGGCGCCGGCAGAGATGCGTGCCGAGGAAGCCGGCGCCCCCGGTCACCAGTGCACGTCGTCGATCAGCCATGAGGGTTTGCCGTTCTGCTGGGCGGGTAGTGGGAGCCGTTGTGAACCAGGGCACCGAAGAGAAATTCACGTTCGTGATCGCCACACGTGATCGCGAGAGCGAACTGGCTGCCGTCGTCGAGCGACTGCTGCAGACGACGCACTGTGCGATCATCGTGGTCGACAACCATTCTCGTGACGGTTCGGTTGCCCGAATGCGTCAGCTCGCGCAGACCACCGACCGGCTCCGTGTGCTTCCACTCGGCTCGAACCTCGGTGCCGTGGCCCGCAATATCGGCGTCGCCGCGTGCCGAACTCCGTATGTCGCGTTCTGCGATGATGATTCGTGGTGGGCCGCTGACGCGATACCGCGGGCCACCGAAATCTTCGATACGCAACCGAACATCGGGCTGATCGCAGCCCGGACCGTGGTGTGGCCCGGTGATCGCGAGGACCCGGTGTCGAGCATGCTGGCCGCCAGCCCGCTGCCGCGCCGTTCCGGTCTGCCCGGGCCGCCGGTGCTCGGATTCCTGTCGTGTTCGGCGATGGTGCGCAAACGCGCCTTCCAGGCCGCGGGTGGCTTCAGCCCGATCCTGCACTTCCGCGGTGAAGAACAGCTGCTGGCAATGGACCTCGCCGCACTGGGCTGGGAGCTGTGCTACTGCGCCGAGCTGACCGCGATACACCGCCCGTCCGCGGTCCGGCCGCCGACGGCCGCGCAGGATGCCCGTGCGCTGCGTAACGCCACACTGACCACCTGGTTGCGCCGCCCGGCCAAGCAGTGTGCCGAGGCCACGGCCACGCTGCTCCGGGCGGCCATGAACGACCGGGAGCACGCGCGGGCCGCCCTGGAGGCGCTCTTGCGGGTGCCGGCCGTGCTGAGCGGGCGCCGGCTGCTGCCCGCGGAGGTCGAGGCGGCCGTCCGTCTGCTGGAGGCCCCTCATCCCGACAACGCCCGCGGCCGAGAGGGACGAGCATCGAACCAGAAGCCCGATGCCGCCAACCGGTCATAGATCCTCAGCGTCTCCGCCGCCACGCGGTCCCAGGAGTACCGGGCCTGCGCGCGATGACAGCCGGCCTCCCCCATAGCCCGGCGGCGCGTGTCGTCCGCCAGGAGTTCGTTGAGGACATCGGCGAGCAGATCAGGACGCCGCGGCGGCACCAGACGGCCGGTGACACCGTCGACAACGGTGTCGAGCATGCCACCGACCGCGGACGCCACCACCGGCACGCCACATGCCATCGCCTCCAGCGGGACGATCCCGAACGGTTCGTACCATGGGGTGCACGCGACAACGTCCGCCGAACGCAGCACCGCGGGCATATCGGCACGCTCCACCGACCCGTACAGCCGCACCCGCTTCGCGACGCCGAGCTCGCGGGCCAGCGCCAGTAGCCGCTGCGCCTCGCTGTCAGCACGCAACGCCGCCTTGTCGGGACCACCGACGATGACGAGTTCGGCGTCGGGTATCCACTGCAGCGCACGGATCATGACGTCGAATCCCTTGCGCTGCACGAACCGGCCGACGCTGACGATGCGCGGGCGCGCCCTACGGGCGGCGGCCCGCCCGTCGGGCCGGAACAACTTGAGGTCGACGCCGCACGGCACCACCGAGATCCGGGACCGCTCGCGGCCCAGACGCATCAGCTCGAAAACTTCATCGGTGCATGTCGCCGCCACCCAGGTGGCTTCCCTGGCCACCAGCTTCTCCAGCGTGAGCCGCTCCCGCGGACTAGTGTCCTGGTCCTTCTGGTATCTCCGTTTGACCACACCCAGCGCGTGAAACGTCTGCAGGGCAGGCAGATTCAGCTTTTTCGCCGCCAACTGCGTGGCAACGCCGGACATCCAGAAGTGGGCGTGCGTGACGTCGGGACGGGTCTGTGCCCACTCATCGTGGAGAAACCCGCCGAACTGCCCCATGTACGGCAACAGGTCGTCCTTGGGAACCGGGCGCGGCGGGCCGGCGGGCACATGCACCACCGTGTACCCCTCCGGCGCGATGACGCGCTCCGGGACGTCGGGATCGTCCCGACGGGTGTACACGTCCACCCGGTGCCCATGTCGACTGAGCGCCGCCGACAACGCCGCCACGTGGACGTTCTGTCCGCCCGCGTCGGCCCCGCCAAGTGCCGCAAGCGGATTCGCGTGCTCCGAGACCATGGCAATTCTCATCGTTCCCTCTTCCGGTCAGTGGCAGACGTCATCGATCACGCGGTTCCAGTCCGACAGGAACCGGTTCAGCGAGAAGTGTTCGGCAGCGAACTCGCGGGCGGCCTTGCCCGCCAGCGCTGCCGCGGCGGGATCGTTCACGAAGTCCTGCAGGCCTCGCGACAGGACCTTCACATCGGCGCCGACGACGCCCGCCCGGGACGGCACCACGAGCGGTGCCATCGTCGAGGCGACCGCCACGATCGGCATGCCGAGGTACATTGCCTCGACCAACGACAGTCCCAGCGATGTCCACCGCGCGGTATGCAGATACACGCGGCGGCGCGCGACTCGCCGCCACAGCTCGGGAGCGGGGACATCGCCTTTGCCCCGCAACCGATCTCGCGGGTCGGCCTGCCGGCGGTTGAGTTCCTTGGTGTCGATCCCCCACACCTCGATCGGAACAGCTCGCGACAACTCGCCGAGCAGGTCGGCGCCCACCGTGCGCCATCTGCGTAGCGGCTCGTTGATCATGGCCGCGGCCCCGGCGATGTCACCGGTGTAGAGCGGGCCGGGATCGGCGATGCCGTGATCGATGACCTTGGTCGGTGCAATTCCGTTGTCCCACATCAGCCTGTTGAATTCGGTGACATGGATCAGCGGGATGTCCCGCCGGTCGGCGAGCGGATGCACACTGTCCACCGCGTTCGGGCGCGGCGCGTTGTGCTCGACGTAGACGGCCGGCACGTCGACTCCGGGACGCCGCCGCAGCCACCGTTGTGCTTCGTCCAGTTCCCCGGGCCGCTGCAACACCACCAGGTCGACATCGGCAGCAGCCAGTTCCGAGAGCGGAATCTCTTGTGCTCGTGGCCAACTCCGGCCACACAAGCCACGCGCGTCACGATCGGGTGCCGCCGCCCCAACAGGCACGAGGTAGCGGTGCGGGCCGGCCACGAACGACTCCATCCAGGCGCCGTGCACATGCCACACCAGCACCGATCGCTCGCGGTCTGCTGTCATGCGGGCCGAGGTACCCGAGGGTTCGGCACTTAAACACCCGAAGTGTTTTCCGGCGCGTGGGACGGGTATCCGCTCTGACATGACACCAGAACAGTTCCCGGACGCAGTCCCCGACGCAGACGCCGTCGAGCAGTCGCGTGACGTCCAAGAACCGGTCCTCGACGACGAGGCCGCGGTCACCGGCCGCGACAACCCGCCGCCGGAGGCCGCCGCACACGATTGGTTGGAGCAGACCGCGGACGTCGAAATTGATGCCGACGAGGACGATTTCGGACGCGATGCCTGAGATGAACACACCGATCCCCTATCCCGGGCACACCGCCGACATGGCAGAACAGCCGCATGACGAGATGCGCCAGTACGTCGGCCGCGGGCTCCTGAAAGGGCGCCGGGCCCTCATCACCGGCGGCGACTCCGGTATCGGGCGCGCGGTGGCGGCGGCGTTCGCCAAGGAGGGTGCGGACATCGCCATCGCCTACCTCGAGGAGCACGACGACGCGGCGCACACCGCGAGCATCGTGGGCGCGGCCGGACGGACGTGCGCCCTGTTCCCCGGTGATCTCGGCGAGCCCGCCCATTGCCGAGAGGTGGTGGCGCGCACCCTCGCCGAGCTCGGCGGGCTGGACATCGTCGTCAACAATGCCGCATATCAGGCACCCACGGACGATCTCACCGACATCACCGATGAGCAGTGGCGGCGGACGTTCGCCGTGAACATCGACAGTTACTTCCAGGTGACCAAGTCCGCCCTGGCGCATCTCCCGGACGGCGCCGCGATCATCAACACCGCGTCGGTGAACGGGCTACGCGGCAATGCGTCGCTGATCGACTACTCGGCCACCAAGGGAGCCGTCATCGCGTTCACCTACGCGCTGGCCCAGTCTTTGGCGAAACGCCGCATCCGCGTGAACTGTGTTGCCCCCGGGCCGGTCTGGACGCCGCTCATCCCGGCCACCATGCCGCAGGAGAAGGTCGAGTCATTCGGTGCCCACGCACCGTTGGGGCGGCCGGCCCAGCCGGACGAGATCGCGCCGTCGTACGTCTTCTTCGCCGCCGACCAACTGTCGTCGTACTACAGCGGTGAAGTGCTCGCGCCCCTCGGCGGCGAGACGATGCCGGGATGATGTTTGGGCCGGTCCCGCACGGGAAATCCCTGCCCCATGATCATTCGTAGGATCGCCCGTCCACTTCTGGCCACCGCGTTCATCGGACAGGGCGTCGAAACCCTGTTGAACACCGACTCCGGCGCCCAGGCCGTACAGCCGGCGCTCGACGGACTGAAGGACATGCCGGAACCCGTCGCACGCAATGTGCCCTCCAACGCCGTCGCCGTGGCGCAGGCGACCGCGGCCGCTCAGGTCGCCGGCGGGCTGTTGCTGGCCACCGGACGCATTCCGCGCGTGGCCTCGGCAGTTCTCGCGGCAACGGTGATTCCCGCAAACCTCGGTAACCACATGTTCTGGGCCGAGGACGATCCCGAGGCGAAAGCCGCCAAACGCCGGGGCTTCCTGGCCGACCTGAGCCTGCTCGGCGGTCTGATCCTCGCCTCCGCGGATACCGCCGGAAAGCCGTCGCTGGGTTGGCGGGGTCGGCGCGCCGCGAAACGGGCGGCCGAGGCCCTCTCGTCGACGGTGCCGTCCAGGACGGAAGTTGCGCTCGCGCGCATGCCGGAAGTGGGCGAAAAGCTGGGCCACGGAGTCCAAACCGGCTTCGAGCACGGCCGTGAGCTCGCCGGCGTCGCGCTCGAGAAGCTGGAAGGCGGGCTCGAGAAGGCTGCCCCGTATGCGGAATCTGCCTACCGGAAAGCCAGCGCCCGCGCCTCGGAGTTGGCCGACAGCGTGGGAGACGGCTTGGAAAAGGCCGCCCCCTACGCGGAATCCGCGTACCGGAAAGCCAGTGCGCGTGCGTCTGAATTGGCCGACACCGCAGTCACTACCGCAAAGAAGGCGAAAGCCCGGGCCTGAGGCCCGGGCTTTCGCCCCTCTTGTCACGTCAATACCAGTACCGGCGTCCGGCGACGGCATGACCGGCTGCCCCGAGAAGCCAGAAGATCGCGCCCACCACGACGAGCACGATGCCCAGGACCCACAGCAGATACACGTTGAAGACGAAGCCCAGGATGAGCAGGACTACTCCCAAAGCAATCATGATGATCGATTCCTTTTCTCAGATGCGGTTCACCGCATGGCACTCGGTTGCGGCAGTCGGCAATCGACCACCTTCGGATTGACCCCGGCGTAGTTCAACGGCCCGGCGACCACGGTCAGCGCGATACGCCCTGCCGAGCCGCAGCTCGTGTCGCCGCCGCGGAAATAGTCGCGTTGCCAGGCCGCCAGCACCCCGATCAACAGCCAGACCACCACGATGACGCCCACGCTTCCTCGCAACATGGCTCCTCCTAGACAGACCTCTCTGGTCTCATGGAAAGAAGTACCCATGGGTGCGTGACGGCAAACTAACGCGCAAGAAAAAGAACCCGCGACCGGTGCTTACCGGTCCAGCCCAAGTCGGGCCGCCAGCTCGAGAAAGGCCATGGCAAAGTCGTTTCCGGCCGCCAATTCCCGGATTCGCGGCCAGTCGAGTTGCTCACGGACCGCGCGCACTGCCGGCAGTAGCGGAGCGAAGTCACAGTGATGTTCGTTGAGCGTCAGCAGCTTCTGGGTGATCACCGCATCGGGGGTCAGGACCGGCATCGAGATGGCCAGCACCTCGCGATCGACGGCCCCGGCGAGAAGAGCGGAGTCCACAGGCACGCCGTTGAGTCGGTGCAGAACATCGACGAGCACGCCCTCGAAGTACGCTTTGAACAGCCAGTCTTCTGGTGGTCGTTCGATGTCGAATCCGTTCTGGCCCAGGATCTTCACCACCGCCTCGGTGTCCGGCTCGGGCACGACGAAGTCGACATCGTGGTCGGGTTCCGGCGCGCCGTGGACCCACAGCGCGTAGCTGCCTGCAAGGGCGAAACTCTGGCCGTTCGCCTTGAAGGCGCTTGCCGCGGCGCGCAGTGCGTTTCTCAGCTGGGTGCGCTCAGGACACATGACGCACCGAGCAATCAAAGTCGGCGTTCGGGGGTAACGAGTCATCATGACTTCGATGCGCCTCGCGACCTTCAACATCCTGCACGGCCGCACCGTCGGCGACGGGGTCCATCTCGACCGGCTTCGTCGCAGCATCAGCATCCTCGACCCGGACATCCTGGCGCTGCAAGAGGTGGATTTCGATCAAACGCGTTCCGGCCGGGCGGATCTGACCGCCATCGCAGCTGAGGTCATGAACGCCGTCTCCCACCGGTTCGTCGCCGCCATCACCGGAACGCCCGGCGCCACCTGGATCGCCGCCACCGGTGAGGAACATCCCGAATCGGCGGCGTACGGCATCTCTCTGCTCTCGCGGTATCCGGCGACCAGCTGGCAGGTGCTGCGGCTGCCCCGGATACCGACCCGCTTTCCGATGTATCTGCCGGTGCCCGGCAGGGTCATGATCGTGCACGAAGAGCCCCGCGCCGCCGTGCTCGCACGGCTCGAGACGCCGTTGGGCGCAATGACGATCGCCGGGACCCACTTGTCGTTCGTACCCGGCTGGAATCGGCATCAACTGCGGCAGCTGGCCCGCACAGTCCGCGCGCTGCCCGGACCACACATCATCGCCGGCGACCTGAACATGGCGGCGGAACCAGCCGAGCGCTGGTCGGGCATGCGTTCGCTGGCCTGTGCCAACACGTTTCCGGCTGAGGCACCGGCCCAACAGCTCGACCACCTTCTCACCGACGACCGGCAACTGGCCGTGCTCCGACACGCCACCCCGGAGGTGGAACTCTCGGATCACCGCCCGCTGGCTGTCACCGTGACCCGGCATTGACGGGTGTTACCCGTTTCCGCCCGCATCAAAACCGCCCAGGTCATGCGGCGTTACCGAATTGACGCGTTTGCCCATGCCGCATCCCGGTTATATCGGAGAGGTTGGATCCAGAGAGGAAGCCCGAATGCTGAGCTCCGAAATCTCGCCTGAGTGCGCAAACGTCTATCTGCCGCAACACGATTCGCGATTGTTGATCGAAACCATGCACCGCTGCTGCCACCCGGCGGGCATGCGTGTCGCGGACCTGTGTACCGGCAGCGGGGTGGCAGCGATTGCTGCCTCCGGTGCCGGAGCGCACAGCGTCGTCGCCCTCGATACGTCGCAAGCCGCCATCGCGGCGGCCCGCGCCAACGCACGGCTCGCCGGTTGCCGCATCGATGCGCGGCTCGGTTCCTGGTCGGCGGCACTGGGGCTCGAGCCCTTCGACCTGGTGCTGTGCAACCCGCCATATGTGCCCGAGCCTGCGAGCGAACCGGTGATCGTGGGCGCCGGTGGTCCGCCGACATCCTTCAATGCCGGCCCCGACGGCCGGCTCATCCTGGATCCACTCTGCGCCGCGGCGCCCACGCTGCTCAGGCGCGGCGGCGCACTGCTCATCGTCCACTCCGAGTTCGCCGATGTCGCGAGCAGCGTCGCCGCCTTGCGAGGCGGCGGCCTTCAGGCTGACGTGGTCGCGCGCCGGACCATCCCGTTCGGGCCCGTGATGAGCGCTCGCGCACGGTGGTTGGAGGACTCCGGTCGACTGACACCCGGACGGCGTACCGAGGAACTGGTTGTGATCAAGGCGGTGAAGCCATGAGTCCCGCGCGCAGAACCGTGCGCATCGTGCCCCGCGGCCCGATGCTGATCCAGGGGCCGGTCCAGGTCGAACTCGAAGACGGGACCCGGGTCTGCTCCGACAGATTCATGGTCGCGATCTGCTGCTGTCAACGCAGCAAGACCTATCCGTGGTGCGACACCAGCCATCGGCGGCAGAACCGGTCTACCGCCGATGGCCGAAAGGCCGGCGCCGATCAGGCGCAACCCACTTGAGCGCGCAGATCGCGCAGGGTGCGGTCCAGAATCCGTGACACATGCATCTGGGAAACGCCGATCGAGTCGGCGATCTGCCGCTGCGTCATGGCACCGAAGTACCGAAGATAGAGCACCTTCTGCTCGCGTCGAGGCAGCGCCGCCAGTAGGGACCGTACCGACTCACGATCCGTCACGCGGTCGAATCCGGCATCCATCTCACCAAGGGAGTCGCCGAGCGCCTGCGCTCGCGAGTCATCGTCAACGACGTTCACATCCAGCGACTGGGGCTGATACGCCTTGGCTGCCACGATGCTCTCGACCACCTGGTCACGGTCGATCTCCAGCTCCTCGGCGAGCTCCTCGATACTCGGCGCTCTCCTCAGGTCATTGGTCAAATACGCAGTGGCACAGGAAATATCGTGCTGCCGATCGCGAATTCTCCTGGGTACGTGGACTTTCCAGCCATAGTCTCGGAAGTATCTGCGCAGCTCTCCCATCATCGTGGGCAGGGCGAACGCCACGAATCGTGATCCTCGCGCGGGGTCGAACCGGTTGACGGCCTGCAGCAACCCCACCCGGGCCACCTGGATCAGGTCTTCGAGATTCTCGCCGCGGCGGTCGAAGTGGCGTGCCACCCGGTCGGCCAGCGGGCAGCACCGCAGCACGATGCGTTCGAGTTGACGGGCATAGGCGGCCGAGTCGGGCGGTAACTGACGGAGCATCACGACCATCGCGACCACATCCGCATATTCGTCAGGAGTTTGTTCGAGCTCTGCGCCGGCCTCTACCGGCTCGCTCGCTTCACGAAAGTCGTTTTCCAACACAGAAACTGACATGCAGCACCCCTTCCAGGGTGTGACAGCACGCGCGATCCACCAATTGACGGCATAGCTAATTGGTCCGCGACATGCTGGCTTCCGCCGTGAAGGCGGAACGGCGATCTGCCGAAGTCGAGCCCGATTGCAACCGGCGAATCCTGAGAATGGAGGCCCCGCTCTGGACCGGATTCACGCGCCGAGCTGCAGTACCCTCGACTATCGCCGCTTTTGGCTAAGCGGCCACGCTGTAACAGCGTCGTGCTTCTCACAGTACACGGGGCTACCCGGCGCCACCACCGGAACGGGCGATGTACTCCTGCGCCTTGGTCTTCATCCCCTGATACACCAGGTGCCAGCCGTTGGGATCACCCTTGAGCACCGCGGCGGTCAGGTCTTTGATCTGTTCGTAGGTCGCGTGCGGAGGGATCGGCGGCACTTCGGGGTCGCACCTGACGTCCAGCACGACGGGGCGATCGGCACCCAGCGCCCGATCCCAGGCCTCGCCCAGCCGGTCGGGATCGTCGACCGCGATGCCGTCCAGCCCCATGGCACAGGCAATCTCGGCATACGAGACGTCCGGTAGCGATTGTGACGGCACGAACTTGGGCGCTCCGCCCATTGCCCGCAACTCCCAGGTGACCTGATTGAGATCGCCATTGTGGAAGACACACACCACCAGGCGCGGGTCGGACCATTGCTCTGCATAGCGCTTGATGGTCAGCAGCTCGGCCATGCCGTTCATCTGCATCGCGCCGTCGCCGACGAGCGCGACGGCGGGACGGTCCGGATGCGCAAACTTCGCACCGATCGCGTACGGCACCCCGCATCCCATGGTGGCGAGCGTGCCCGACAGCGAACCTCGCATCTCACCGCGTAACTTCAGGCACCGCGCATACCAGTTGGTGGACGAACCGGAGTCTGCCGTCACGATGGCGTCGGCCGGTATCCGCTGCGAGAGCTCCCACACGATCCGCATCGGATTCACCGGGCGGGCCGACAACATGCACTGGCGCTCGACGGTGTCCCACCAGCGAGACACGTTGTGCTCGATGGTGTCTCGCCATTTCCGGTCGGTCTTCGGTTCCACCAGCGGCAGAAGCGCACCGAGCGCGGCACTCGCGTCGGCGACGATGTTCACCTCCGTCGGGTAGCGCATGCCGATTGCGGTTCCGTCGATGTCGATCTGAATCGCCCGGGCCTGACCGAATTTCGGCAGGAACTGGCTGTAGGGAAAATTCGATCCGACGATCAGCAGGGTGTCGCAGTCGCGCATCATCTCGTAGCTCGGCCGCGACCCGAGCAACCCGATGGACCCGGTGACGTACGGCAGCTCGTCGGACAGCACATCCTTGCCTAGCAGTGCCTTGGCGACCCCGGCGCCCGTCTTGTACGCAAGTTCGCGCACCTCGTCGGCGGCGCGACGGGCACCCTGGCCGACCAGAATCGCCACGCGCTCACCGGCATTGAGCACATCGGCAGCCTTGCGGACCTGTTCGTTCTGTGGATACACCGCCGGCGGCACATACTCCGGGTCACTCGACGGCACCTGTTTGAACTCGTGTTGCGGAGGCTCGTACGGCTGCTCCTGTAAATCCGACGGGATCACCAGGGCCGTCGGCGCCCGCCGGGCCAGCGCGATGCGGATCGCCCGGTCGAGCGCGTTGGGCAACTGATTGGCGACATTCACCTCGACCAGGTAGTCACTGGCGACATCCTTGAAGAGACTGTGCAGGTCGACTTCCTGCTGATAACTACCACCCATTGCGCTGCGCGCCGTCTGACCCACGATCGCCACCACCGGAACGCGGTCGAGCTTGGCGTCGTACAGCCCGTTCAACAGGTGGATGGCGCCCGGTCCCGATGTCGCCATACAGACACCGAGCCCACCACCGAATTTGGCGTATCCGGTGGCACAGAACGCCGCCATCTCTTCGTGGCGGGTCTGAATGAATTGCGGCACATCATCGCTCCGGCCGAATGCGGAAACGATCCCGTTGATGCCGTCACCCGGATAGGCGAATACGTGACGGACATGCCATTGCCTCAGCCGCTCGAGCAGGTAATCCCCAACAGTCATCGTCATCCGGGCGTGGTACCCGTGAGGTACCGGACGAAACAGGCGTTTCGCGGTTCGGCCGCCCGGGTACGCCCTCAACAGGACAGTCCCAAGGAAACCGCTACCACCCGGGAGGTGTCGATGTCTGAGGTCCAGGCCGGGGCGATCGCGCAACACGATGCAGACGCACAGGGAGCCGGACACCGGCGACGCACCGTCATCAACTGGGTACTGGCCGGCCTCACCGTGCCAGGTGCCCTCGCCATCATCCTGTATCAATACGCCCAGGTCCTGGCGACCGCGGGTTGTTCCGAACGCACCTGCGCCAAGCTGGGCCCGAGCCCGTTCATATTCGGGCTGATCGAGTACGGCGCACCGGTGGTCGCGGTGCTGGCCATCGCGATCTCATTCGTGACCGCACGCACCCGGCGTGGCATCGTGGTACCGCTGGTCGCCTGGGCCCTGTTGATCGCCGGGTTCGCCATCCTCACGTTCACGTTCGAAACCCCTTGACAGGAAAGGGGTTCCGATGACCACTGAAACGAAGATCGAGGCCGTCCGGCCCGCGGACGTCACGAAGGGCGACGTCATCGAGGACCCGGCGGGTGGCCGTTGGCTCACGGTCCGTGAGATCCAGGTGGACTCCTCGCCCTACAAGGACATCTTCAGCTTCTACGGTTCGGGACCCGATGACCGCATCATCGTGGTCGACAAGGAAAAAGTTCGGCGTAAGAGCGATGTGTCTGATGACGGGCGAGCACGGTGACGAGGGACCATCCGACCAGCGCTGGGACCGGATGGCCCGTCACGAGACGGAAATCGAACGGCTGGACCGCAATTGGTCGAGCCTGTTGCAGGAACTCCGCGTCACACAGACCGGAGTACAGCTGCTCACCGGCTTCCTGCTGACCCTGCCGTTCCAACAGCGGTTCTCCACGCTGGATGACCAGAGCCAGGCGGTCTACCTGGCGACCGTCGGCTTCTCGGTGGCGTCGACGATTCTGCTGATCGCCCCAGTCGGCATGCACCGCATCCTGTTTCGGCAACGACGCATGTCATTGATCGTGGCCGCGGCACACCGCTGCGCCTTCTACGGCCTGCTGCTGCTCGGCATGGCCCTGACCGGCGTGACCGAATTGATCTTCGGGACCGTCGCAGGCCAGGTGGCCGGCTGGGTCGCCGGCGGCATCGGATTGGCCGGCTTCTGCACGTTCTGGGTGCTGGTGCCATTGGCGATGCAGAACAGCGGACCCAACGATACCGCTCGCGCACAATAGTTTTCACGCAAGAAGCGGCCCGGCCTCCCCACGGTTGAAGGAGGCCGGGCCGTTCTGGCTCACTGGTTCTGCTGCTGGCGCTTCTCAGCGGCCGCCGCGCCGGAGCGGGCCGACTCGGCTTCCGCCTCATGCTTGGCCGCATCGCGTTCGGCGTCGGCCTTGTCCTGCTGGGCCTGTCCCTCACGGACCAGATCGTCCCGGCCCACGACACTGCCTGCGGCTTCCTTCAGCTTGCCCTTGACACCCTCGACGGTGCCCTTGACGCCCTCTTCGGGGCCACTCTTGTTCTCTCCCACTGCATTTCCTCCTTGTATTGCGGTGTTGTCAGGTGCGATCGAAGTCCGTCACACCAGGCGATTCGCGAGTAGCGCCTTGCCTTGCTCGGCACCCTTGCGGCTTTCCTTCTGCGCCCGCTTGAACAGATCGATGAGTTCGGTATCGCCCTGGCGCTCAGCGTCGGCGCAATAGCGTTCCATGCGAAGCGCGTTGCTCAGGCAGCTCTCCACGAACCAGATGAGGTTGTAGTCCTTGTCAGCGGTTCCGGTGAAGACGCCGGTGTCGGAGCCGGTATCGATGTGCGTGGTCATACGCCATTCCTCCAAACATGCTTGATTCCGTTGAACAATCCGGCACTACCGACATACCTGGTCTGCGCCCATCGGAAACCTTCTCTGGCGCAACGTTTCGCCAAAATCTGGCATGGGTACCCGAGTGCTCGGGAGTTGATGACAATGCGAAATACCCGGCATGACCAGGGAGTACGGCACCATCACCGCCGACGCAGCCCACAATCCCAGGCAATCGGCGCCGTCTGCCGGGTGTTCGTCAAGAACATCGTGCGGATGTGGGCTCTGCAGCCGAATCTGCGTTGGCCCTTCAGCTCCGTCGATCAGGTCGCCGCGCTGGCCCCGCTGCCGAGCTCGGCGACCGTGCAGCCCGTCCGCCTGCCGTCCTGTCCGGCCGAGCTGATCGGCACCGCCGGCTCGTCGGCCCGACGCGCCATCCTCTACCTGCACGGCGGCGCGTTCCTCACCTGCGGTCTCAACACGCACCGCGCCCTTGCCGCCCGGCTTGCCCGCAGCGCCGAGGCCGAGGTACTCAACGTCGGTTACCGCATGTTGCCCAACCACGGACTGTCGGCGGCATTGGCCGACGCGGCCGACGGGCTCCGCTGGCTGCTGCGCCGCGGCTACCGCTGGTCCGACATCGTGGTGGCCGGAGATTCTGCGGGCGGATATCTGGCCCTGCAGACCGCCGCCGATCTGCTTCGGGACGGTAACCCGCCCACCGCCGGCGTGGCCGCCATCTCCCCTCTGACGACGCTGAAGCCGCGCGACAAATCCCCCAGCGGCAAGGACCGGTGCGCCATGTTCACGGCACGCGCCATGACGTCGTTCATGCGCTACGTCGCCGCGCACGGTGAGAAGAATCCGTCCGGGCAGCCGATCGCCTCGCCCGTCGACGCGGACCTGCGCCGGATGCCGCCGGTGTTGATCCACGTCAGCAGCGACGAGTTTCTCCGGCCCGACGCGGAACTGATGTACGAGCGGTTGACCGCCGCGGGGGCACAGTGCGAACTTCACATGTGGGACGGGCAGATCCACGACTTTCCGCTTGCCGCTCCCGTCCTGCCCGAAGGGCGGCGGGCGATCCACTACATCGGCGAGTTCGTCAAGCAGGTCACGCCCGCGGCGAACCTCGACGCAGCGGACTATCCGTCGGCCGCATCATTGTGAATCAGGGCTGCCCACCGCCGCGTTTGTTGACCATCGCGCTGGGTAACCAGACACGGTGGACAAAACATCGAATGCAAAGCAAGAGCAACTCGAGGCCACGCGGGTCGACAACAATGCGGGGTACCTGACCACCCAACAGGGGGTGCGGGTTCCGCACACCGACGACGCCCTCACCGCAGGTGAGCGCGGCCCGACCCTGATGGAGGATTTCCACGCGCGGGAGAAGATCACCCACTTCGACCACGAACGCATTCCCGAGCGGGTCGTGCACGCACGCGGCGCGGGGGCCTACGGGTACTTCGAGCCGTACGACGATTCGCTGGCCGACTTCACCACGGCGAAATTCCTGACCACGCCGGGCCTGCGCACACCGGTGTTCGTGCGCTTCTCCACCGTCGCGGGGTCCCGCGGCTCCGCCGACACCGTACGCGACGTCCGCGGCTTCGCCACCAAGTTCTACACCGAGCAAGGCAACTACGACCTCGTCGGCAACAACTTCCCCGTCTTCTTCATCCAGGACGGCATCAAGTTCCCCGACTTCGTCCACGCGGTGAAGCCGGAGCCGCACAACGAGATTCCGCAAGCCGCGTCTGCCCACAACACGCTGTGGGACTTCGTGTCGCTGCAGCCGGAAACGCTTCACACCATCATGTGGCTGATGTCCGACCGCGCCCTGCCGCGCAGCTACCGAATGATGCAGGGCTTCGGCGTGCACACCTTCCGCTTGGTGAACGCGGCCGGCGAGGGCGTCTTCGTGAAATTCCACTGGACGCCGAAACTCGGTGTGCACTCACTGCTCTGGGAGGAATGCCAGCAGATCGCCGGTAAGGATCCGGACTTCAATCGCCGCGACCTGTGGGACGCCATCGAGGCCGGCCAATACCCCGAGTGGGAGCTGGGCGTTCAGCTGATCCCCGAGTCCGACGAGTTCGCCTTCCCGTTCGATCTGCTCGACGCGACCAAACTTGTTCCAGAGGAACGGGTCCCGGTGATCCCCGTCGGCCGGATGGTACTCGACCGCAACCCGGACAACTTCTTCGCCGAGACCGAACAGGTCGCGTTTCACACCGCCAATCTGGTGCCGGGTATCGACTTCACCAACGATCCCCTGCTGCAGCTCCGCAATTTCTCATACCTGGACACGCAGCTGATCCGCTTGGGCGGGCCGAATTTCGCGCAGTTGCCGGTCAACCGGCCCATCGCAGCGGTGACCAACAATCAGCGTGACGGCTACGGCCAGCACACCATCCCCAAGGGGACCACGAGTTACCTCAAGAACAACCTCGGCGGTGGCTGTCCTGCGCTGGCCGACGAAGACGCCTACCGGCATTACACCGAACGCGTCGACGGTCGCAAGATCCGCAGCCGCGCAGAGAGTTTCAAGGACCACTACAGCCAGGCCCGGATGTTCTGGCTGAGCATGTCGACTGTCGAGAAGGACCACATCGTCGCCGCATTCTCGTTCGAACTGGGCAAGGTCGGCCCCGAGACCGGCATCCGTGAACGAGTCATCGCACAGCTCAACATGATCGACCACGAGCTGGCCGAGCGGGTCGCCGCCAAGCTCGGACTGCTGGCACCGGACGAGGTCGCCGTCCCCGATCATGTGACGCCGTCGCCGGCGCTGTCGCAGATGAACACCGCGACCGATTCCATCGTCAGCCGCCGGATCGCCGTCCTGGCCGCCGACGGCGTGGACCTGCGCGGCACCGAGCGGACCGCCGCCGCGCTCAGGGAGTTGGGCGCCACCGTCGACATCATCGGCCTCATCGGTGGCGGCACCATCGCGACCGACACCGGCCAGGAACTCGGCGTGGATCTCGGGCTCAACACCACGTCGTCGACGCTCTACGACGCGGTGCTGGTTCCCGGACCGCAGAACTCCGTGGAGCTGCTCGCACAGGACGGTTCGGCGATCCATTTCGTCGCCGAGGCCTACAAGCACCTGAAGCCCATCGCCGCGTTCGGTGCTGGTGTCGGCTTGCTGCGCGCCGCAGGAATCAATCCCGAATCCGCCGGACTGACCGAAACCCACACGGACAGAGGCGTTGTCACGACGACATCGCACGGCGGCTCGCTCGACGAACTGTTCATCGAGGCGTTCGTCGACACGATCCGGCGGCACCGGACCTGGAACCGGGCGACGGAAGCGGTGCCTGCCTGATGTCTGACGACAACATGCTCACCCCGAGCGAGTCCACCGACTCCGACGAATTGCACAACCGCGATGGCGACCAAACCGTCGAGCCACCTGAAGGCTGGCATGGAGCCGATCAATTCGGTCTGCTCGAAGACGAAGCCGAGCAGGGCGAATCACTCGACGACAAGCTCGCCGCCGAGGAGCCCGATGTGCTCGACGGTCCGGTCCGGCCGGAAACCGAGGAGGACGCCTCGTTCTTCCCCGTCGTGGACGACGATTCGGACACCAATCAACCACCGTGAGGAGGAGTGTCATGCCGAAGACCACGAAGACAGGGCAAGCCAAGAAGAGTGAGCTGCCCAGCACACTGCAGAAGTCGAGTCCCAAGGCGCAACGCACGTTTGCGAAAGCGCACGACTCGGCGGCCGAGGAATACGGCGAAGGTGAACGCGCCCACCGCGTCGCGTACTCAGCCCTGAAGCACAGCTACGAGAAGGTCGGCGACCACTGGGAGAAGAAGGACCACAAAGGGCCCTCGGACGAGCGGGCGCGCAGCGGCGGGCCCAACGCCCGCGGCAAGACCGCCGAGGGCGTTGACACCCAGGCCACCAAGAAACATCTCATGGACGTCGCGCGCCGGCTCGACATCCGGGGCCGGTCGACGATGAACAAGGACGAATTGGTCGACGCGATCGAGAAGGCCAACCGGCGGGCGAGCCGCCGCTAGCGAACTACCACTGACCGAGCTGGCACTGCACGTTGTACGGCGCGGTCTGGTGCGCTGCCGACTGCCCGTCGACCGCGATGTCGCACGTCGAGTCCGGAGCGGCCTGGCCGCCGTGCGTGGTGCTGCTGACGGTGAAGATGGCCCACTGCGGGTCGGCGAGCGTCGTGGTGAACACCCACGGGGCGTCCGGACCGACGGTGACCGTCTCGCGCTTGAGGTAGGCGTAGGCGTCGGCGTTGTAGGCGGCCTTGTTCGCCGGCTGATTGACCAGATAGAGCAGGTCGAAGGTGGCCGGGCCGCCCACCGACAGCGTGTATCGGACCTCGTGGCCGGCCGGGGCGGCAGACGCCACCGGCGCCATCAGCCCAGCGGCCGCCACTGCTGCCGCGCCACACACCACTGACAACTTGACTGTCGCTTTACGGGCTCTTCGCAGTTGAGGGTGTAGAGGTCATCGGCGCGTCGTTGCCGGGATAGGGGTCGAGGTCTCTCGAAGATGAAGGTTCCTACACGCCTCATCCGAAAGACCTCGACGTGCCTGACGCTACCGGTAGGGCGGGCTTCGCCCGCGCTGACCTGACTACTTTCTGCCGCCTCGACGACCTCGGGTTGGAGGTGACCGGCCAGCAACTGCACCCCGATCGTGCGGTATTGGCATGCCGGGTCAGCGACGACGACTCGTGGTGCCGCCGCTGCGGCGAGCGAGGCGTCAGCCGCGACAGCGTGACACGCGAGCTTGCCCACGAACCATTCGGGTGGCGGCCCACCACCTTGCTGGTCACCCTCCGCCGCTACCGCTGCGCCGGCTGTGCCCATGTGTGGCGCCAAGACCTCGGCAACGCCGCCGAACCACGCGCCAAGCTGTCCCGGCGTGCGTTGCAGTGGGCCTTGAAAGCGATTGTCTGCCAACACCTGACCGTGGCTCGCGTCGCCGAAGCGCTGGCGGTGTCGTGGAACACCGCCAACAACGCCGTCCTGGCCGAAGGGCAGCGAGTGCTGATCGCCGATCCGGCCCGCTTCAACGGCGTGCGGGTGATCGGCGTCGATGAGCACGTGTGGCGGCACACCCGTCGCGGCGACAAGTACGTCACCGTGATC